>JAAYHN010000059.1 GCA_012735395.1 Alcaligenaceae bacterium
GACGAAGAAAGCCTTTCCTACCAGATGGTTATCGGGTACAAAACCCCAGTAACGGCTGTCTTCACTGTTGTCACGATTATCACCCATGACAAAATAATGATCTTCAGGGACGGTACATTTGAAGTCGGTACCGGCATACTCACAACTTTGTGCAAACGGGAACTGACGAGCAGCCAGAAGAGCGCCCGCCCCGGGCATATTCAGGATTTCATGGCTTTGTTCACCCAGTTTTTCCTGTAATTTAAGTGGGCTGCCTGGCTGCTGGGAAGGGTTGACATAAGGCCCGAGCGCCGACGTTTCTACCGGCTGATTGTTAATAAACAAGCGTTTGCCCGCATAAACCACGGTGTCCCCCGGCACTCCTACCACGCGCTTGATGTAATCAATATCGGTATTGACCGGATAACGGAATACCACGACATCGCCTTTTTGCGGGTCGCCAAGCGGTATGATTTTCTGGTCAAGAATAGGCAAACGGATACCATAACTGAATTTATTCACCAGAATCATGTCACCCGATTGCAAGGTGGGCAACATGGAACCGGATGGAATGCGAAACGGTTCCACCACAAAGGAACGCAATACAAAAACAAACAGGATTACCGGAAAAAAACTGATTGAGTATTCTACCCACCAGGGCCTGTGATCTTCCTGCTCTTCGCCATATTCTGCGATACGGCGCGGTTTTAAAATAACCTTGTCTATCAGTTTGACAATGGCCGTCACCAGAAGCAATATAAATAAAATTAACGCAAAGTCCATTCTGTCATCTCTTTTTATTTCAAATTATTTATCTTCTACCTGCAGGATGGCAAGGAAGGCCTCTTGCGGAATCTCAACACTACCCACCTGTTTCATCCGTTTCTTACCCGCTTTTTGCTTCTCGAGCAGTTTTTTCTTACGGCTGATATCACCGCCATAACACTTGGCCAGCACGTTTTTACGCAATGCCTTGACGTTTTCACGGGCGATGACCTCGGCACCGATGGCCGCCTGTATGGCAACATCATACATTTGACGTGGAATCAGGCCGCGCATTTTGGAAACCACTTCACGGCCACGGTAACGGGCATTGGCACGGTGAACAATCATTGACAGGGCATCTACCCTGTCGCCGTTAATAAGCAGGTCCACCCGCACCACATCGGCAGAGCGGTATTCAAGGAATTCATAGTCCATGGAAGCATAACCACGCGATACCGATTTCAGGCGATCGAAGAAATCAAGCACGATTTCCGCCAGCGGGATTTCATAGGACAGATGCACCTGCCGGCCGTGGTAGCTCATGTTGGTTTGCACGCCCCGTTTGGCGGTACACAGGGTAATGACCGCCCCCACATACTCTTGCGGCATGAACAGGGTGACGGTAACGATGGGTTCGCGGATGTCACGGATCTGGCCGATATCGGGCATGCGTGACGGGCTTTCAATCATGATGACATTGCCATCATTTTTTTCTACCTCATATACCACCGACGGTGCGGTGGTAATGATATCCATGTCAAATTCGCGCTCAAGACGCTCCTGCACGATTTCCATGTGCAGCAGCCCCAGGAAACCGCAACGGAAACCGAAACCCAGCGCCTGTGATACTTCAGGCTCAAACATTAAGGCGGCATCGTTAAGCTTGAGTTTTTCCAATGAATCGCGCAATTGGTCGTATTCACTGCTTTCAACCGGATACAGCCCGGCAAAAACCTGCGGTTTCACCTCTTTGAAGCCGGGTAAAGGTGATTCAGCCGGCTTGCCAGCCAGCGTGATGGTATCACCCACCTTGGCATGTTCCAGCTCTTTGATGCCGGTAATAACAAAACCCACCTCACCGGCAGACAGTTGCTTGCGTGCAACCGATTTTGGCGTAAACACCCCCATTTGTTCACACAAGTGTGAGGCACCGGTAGCCATGAAAGTGATTTTGTCTTTTTGGTTAAGCACCCCATTAACAATCCGGACCAGCATAACCACGCCCACGTAATTATCAAACCAGGAGTCGATAATAAGGGCCTGTAAAGGCGCGGCAGGGTCACCTACCGGTGGCGGTACTTTAGTCACGATTTGCTCAAGGATTTCGTCGATCCCCATGCCTGTTTTGGCACTGGCTTTGACGGCCTCACTGGCATCAATCCCGATAACGTCTTCAATTTCTTCGCGGGCCGCTTCGGGCTCTGCCGAAGGAAGGTCCATTTTATTAAGAACCGGTATCACTTCCACACCCAACTCAATGGCGGTATAGCAATTGGCAACGGTTTGGGCTTCTACCCCCTGGGAGGCATCCACCACCAGCAAGGCACCTTCACAGGCAGACAGGGAGCGGCTGACTTCATAAGAAAAGTCAACGTGCCCGGGCGTGTCGATCAGGTTCAGATTGTAGATTTTTCCATCCTGGGCCTTATACTGCAATGATGCGGTTTGAGCCTTAATGGTAATACCCCGCTCCTTTTCAATATCCATTGAGTCAAGCACCTGCTTTGACATTTCCCGGTCTTCCAGACCGCCTCAACGATGGATAAGGCGATCGGCCAGCGTGGATTTTCCGTGATCAATATGGGCAATAATTGAGAAATTGCGTATATGTTGCATATAAGGCTGAATAAAAGTTTTGTTATGGGCTTATAAAAAAAGGGCGCTTTGCGCCCTTTTAGCGTAATGTACTATTGTAGCCTTATTTTGATGGTGTTACAGGTACCCACTGCGTTAATTTTTCACGACGTATCAATAAAGCGGCCGCCTTATCTTTTGCCAGTTTTCCCACTACCTCTTTAAACTGCTTGACGTTCTGGATATCCTGGTTATTAACGGCCAGAATAATATCACCGGTATTCAGGCCTGCCGTTTCGGCGGGGCCAGTTACCTCATTGATTTGCACACCGCCCGTAATACCCATCTTGGTCATATCGGCCTGGGAAATATTACCCACGGTCAGGCCCAAACGATCGGCCTTGACTGCTGCGGTATCGGTCTCGGCATCTGGGGTACCGGCCTGCTCGGGGCCACTGGAAGGAATTTCACCAACCGTGATTTTAAGCTTCTGTTCTTTACCGCGACGCCATACTTCGATCTCGGCTTCGGTGTCCGGTTTTGTCTGCCCTACAATACGGGGCAAGTCCGACCATTTTTTAACTTCGGCACCATTAAAGGCAATAATGACATCGCCGGGCAAAATACCCGCCTTGTCGGCCGGACCATTTTTTTCAACGTTGCTAACCAGTGCGCCCGAAGAGTTGTCCAGGCCCAATGCCTTGGCCACCTCATCGGCCACCTCGCCAATTTGTACGCCAATACGGCCACGGGTAACCTTGCCGCTTGTTTTGAGTTGGTCAACAATTTGCATGGCTTCATCAATCGGGATAGACAGTGAAATGCCCATGAAACCGCCACTGCGGGAAACAATCTGGGAGTTGACCCCCACCACTTCACCTTTCAGGTTAATCAGCGGGCCACCCGAGTTACCCGGGTTAACCGCTACATCGGTTTGAATGAAAGGCAGGTAATCACCGGTATCCCGGTTTATCGCACTGACAATACCCGAGGTGACGGTTGAGTCCAGGCCGAACGGAGAACCGATTGCCAGTACCCATTGCCCTTTTTTCAGTGAATTGGAATCACCGATTTTAAGCGTTGGCAATTTATCGCCGCCCTCTATTTTGATTAAGGCAACATCGGTACGCTGATCGGCGCCAATCACCTTGGCGGTATATTCTTTGCCATTGTTAAGGGTGACCAGGATTTTGGAAGCGCCTGAAATCACATGATTATTGGTAATAATGTAGCCGTCATCGGAAATAATGAAGCCTGAGCCAACACCACGCGGCACGGTTCTTTCGGGTTGCTCATTACCACGGTTGCGTGGCTGTGGCATTGCCCGTGGCGGCATGAAATCGGGGCCAAAGAAAAAACGGAACAGGTCGGAAGGGTCTGCTTCCGGGTCAAACCCGCCACGATAACGGGTTGATACGGTTTCCATGGTACGGATATTCACCACGGCATTTTCAGTTTCTGCCACAATCGCGGTGAAATCGGGCAACCCCGGCAGCGTTACGGCTGCGCTTGTTTGAATTTCCTGGGCTACACTCTGGCTACTGAAAGAAAGCCCGGCATAAACCGCACTTAAGCCAATAACGGAATACAGTACAGTGCGTTTCAATTTATTATTCAATATTTTTTTCATAACATTCCTTTCCTAATTCAATTTGATGATACGGGTGGAATAAACTTGGCCGACTCAGCCATATTTTTAAGCGTACTCATGGGTGCCGCACCAATAACGGTAACCCAGTAATCATCAACGCGTTGGCGGAAAACATTCAAAGAGCCCACTTGTACCGCAGCATGGGCCTGTAACGTTTTTTCCGATTCTTGCAATTGTTGAACAAACACAGAAATAGAGGATAAACCATCCGAAAGAATTAGGTGCTTAACTCTTTCATTAGTTCCTTTAGGCCGAATAATGCTTAAAACGGGCGTGTATCCTATGGGAAAGCGTATTTTCCAGCCCTCTTTAGAGAAATCGACTGAAACAAGTTCCTCTTTTTTGACGGTCCAGTCTTTTAACTGATAACGGGAATTCAGTAATGAAACATCCACCTCTTTACCCATGACCAAACCGGTAAAAGCCACCTGTTCTACCACTTTATTTTCAGCCGTTACCGTTTGCGACTTCAACAGCAGCCTGGTTTTGACATCAACACAAAGACGATAGCCATAGCGGTCTGGCGTACGGGGCTTGATTTCGATTTGCTGGCATTCAAAACCGGCTACCCTTGCATTTTTCGGGTTTAAAGAGCCGGTGTAATACTGATCGAGGTGATTTTCATTGAGCTGTAAAAGTGCCGGGAAACGGTCTTTGCGTGATTTGGTAAGAAGCACCGTTTTCTCTTCGGGAATGAGGCATTGAACCACATCGTTGGTACGCAAATATTCTTGCGGATCACCATCAAGCAGCTCAAGACGCTCTTTAACCCCCTCACCATCCACGATATGGGTCACACGTGAAGACATGATCTGGTCGCCTTGTTGATAGGCAAAAATACCGCTGTAGTCATTACTTTTTGACGCGTTCTGGACCCGCTCAAGAAAAGCGATCAACTCTGCCCCGGCAAGCTCGCGATGCGGTTGTGCCGCAGCAGGCAGGCCATAAGCGGCAACCGCACAGGCCAGTACCAGCCAAACTGTTTTTTGCAGCATGGATTTCTTGGACAGAAAATGAGACAACATTAGCGATTCACCCCAAACTCATAAGAAACATGACGTACGGGACGGGTTCCCACCATTTGGCTATGTGCGGAAACATATTCATGATAATCGCGGTTTACCGACGCATTCTGGGCCGATTGCGCAGACACCAGGGTAACCGGCTCGGCTGTTTCAGGGGTTGATGAGAATGGCTGGACGACCCAGACTACGGAAGCAACCGCTGCCGCAACCGCCAGGCCCGACAGCCCTTTCCTGACCGTTAAATACTGTTTTTGGGAATGGAGCACGGGCTCTGCATCAATCGCCTTGCTGACACGGGCATAAAACAGATCGGATGGTTTAATGGCAAGCTCTTCGCTGCGCAGGACATCGCCAATCAAGTGATAAGTATCCCAAACCTGTCTTCCATAAGGATTATCCAGGTTCTCGGGATCGAAGCGGGTTTCTTCGCCATCAATGAGAGCGGAAATGGACTCATCCCAGTCAAGAGACTGTGACTCGGATGTTTTTGAAAATGTGCTATTCATATAACAGGTTCCTTACCAGCGACGATCATGATCTTGGTCCAGTACAGGCCTGAGTCGGGCTGCAATAGCCTCCCTTGCCCTGAAAATTCGTGATCGTACCGTTCCAATGGGGCAATCCATTGTTTGTGCTATTTCTTCGTAGCTCATGCCTTCTATTTCCCGAAGAACAATCGCGGTGCGCAAATCTTCGGGCAAATCGCCGATTGCCTGGTTGACCGTATGGGCAATTTCCTTGGACACCATACGGGACTCGGGCGTATCAATGTCTATAAGATTGTCTGATTGGGAAAAAGTTTCACCCTCTTTTGTTTCAAAAGTATCAGACACCATCATTTTTCGCTGATTGGACGACAACCAGTTACGTGCCGTATTGATGGCTATACGATAAAGCCAGGTATAAAAAGCGCTGTCGCCCCTGAACTGGGGCAAGGCACGATACGCTTTAATAAAGGTTTCCTGTGCAATATCTTCCACTTTACTCTGGTTGTTCAGCATGCGGGAAAGCAGGCGCATTATTTTTCGCTGGTATTTAAGCACCAGCAGGTCAAACGCCCTTTTATCACCCTGCTGGACCCTCGCTACCAATTGCGCATCAATGTCACGCTCACTCATGTCGCCACCTTATGCTCAAGTATTTTTTTCCAGCGCGATGCATCACATAAAACCTTGAGTTTACGCCAAGCGGTTGTATCTGTCCCGAAAGACCAGATGGTAATCAGTTTGCCAGACATGTCACTATTAAACGGATTTTTAAGAAACAGGGTAAGCCAGAACGGCCCCTTCCAGTATTGCTGCAAAATAACAGGCTGATGCATGGAGCCATTTACAAGCGCCCAACGATTGGCCTGAACCTTGAGAAGAGATTTTTTGGGTATGGTTGAGCGGCCATGAACCATAAAGGCCGCCGTAACCACAAGACTTATTGAAAAACCGGCCAGGCATGCAACCGCAATAAAAAGCATGCCTGCCTTGCAATAAGACTCAAACCTGACTGGCCGGAGTTCAAGAGTAAACGACCAGTGTAAATTCAGGCTGTTATTGTTATCCAAGGTCAAATCAGACCCGTTTAACAACCATCGAACCGTTTGTGCCACCAAAACCGAATGAGTTGGACAAGGCATACTCAATCTTCAGGTCCCGTGCCTGGTTGGCGCAGTAATCAAGGTCACATTCAGGGTCTTGATTGAAAATATTGATGGTTGGCGGGGAAACCTGCTTATACACGGCCAGCGTTGCAAAAACAGCCTCTATGCCGCCAGCTGCCCCCAACAGGTGACCTGTCATGGATTTGGTAGAGTTGATAACCGTTTTATAGGCATGGTCACCCAAAGCCAGCTTAAGGGCGCTGGTTTCGTTTTTATCACCCAAAGGTGTTGAAGTGCCATGTGCATTAACGTAATCAACCTGGTCTGGATTGATTTGCGCATTTTTCAATGCATTAAGCATACCGCGACGGGGGCCATCACTATCCGGAGCGGTAATGTGATGGGCATCGGAGCTCATGCCATAGCCTACAAATTCACCATAAATACGGGCGCCCCGTTTTTTGGCATGTTCGTATTCTTCAAGCACCAGCACACCGGCACCCTCACCCAGTACAAAACCGTCACGATCCTGATCCCATGGACGCGAAGCGGTTTCCGGGTCATCGTTACGGGTAGACAGGGCGCGCATGGCGGCAAAACCGCCAATACCCAATGGAGAAACCGTTGCTTCGGCACCGCCGGCAAGCATGACATCGGCATCGCCATATTCGATTAGACGGGCCGCGTCACCAATGGAATGCAAACCAGTGGTACAAGCTGACACCACCGCATAGCTGGGGCCTTTGAGGCCAAGCATAATACTGAGATGGCCTGAAATAAGGTTAATAAGCGAAGCAGGCACAAAGAAAGGCGAAATACGGCGCGGGCCTTTGGCAAGATATTCGGTTTGGGTTTCTTCGATGCGATGCAAACCGCCAATACCCGAACTGACAATCACCCCCATGCGATCGGCGTTTTCTTCAGTTACCTGCAAGCCTGAATCACGCCAGGCCTCTATGCTGGCGGCAATACCGTAATGAATAAAGGTATCCATTTGCTTGGCTTCTTTGGCAGCCATGTATTGCGTGACGTCAAAATCTTTAACTTCACCAGCTATCTGTGAATTGAAGCCGGAAGCATCAAATCGTGTAATGCGTCCGATACCGGAACGTCCGTTGATGATATTATCCCAAGCTGTATCAATTGAATTGCCTACCGGGGAAACAATACCCAAGCCAGTTATTACGACGCGTCTTTTCACAGAAGACTCCTACCTTAGTTGTATTTAAAATAAATGGAATGATTGTTTAAAACGAATCACTGAAAACAAAAAAGCGCTTGGGAAAGCAATGATGCACGCAGTTGCCCGGTAATTTGCAAACCACTTGACACAAAGCTTTCCGAAGCCGCTTTTAATATACAAAAACGTCATTGACCCCGATCCGGGCCAATGACCGGAACGGCTAAATTAAGCTTTGTTCTTGTTGATGTAATCAACAGCCTGTTGAACTGTTGTAATTTTTTCTGCTTCTTCGTCTGGAATCTCTGTTTCGAATTCATCTTCCAGAGCCATAACCAGCTCAACCATATCCAGTGAATCGGCACCTAGATCGTCAAGAAAAGAAGACTCGTTTTTGATTTCAGCTTCATTAACGCCAAGCTGTTCTGCGACAATCTTCTTGACGCGTTGTTCGATGCTATCCATTTAACTCTCCAAAGGGAATAAATCCCGCGAATTATAGCCACTGCTCAAAAAATGCAAAAGGCTGTTGTGACAAAAAAAATTATTTTAGCAAATAAGTATTAAAAAACTTACAAAACCAAAATACCATCCAAAAAGTTAAAATGCTTCTACTACGTAAAGTGCATTTTATAAAAATTTGATCTTTTAAAAGTGAAAAGCACCCAAAAAAGATAAATAAACATGGATTGGCCCGGAATATGGGCCATAGCCATGATTATTGCATGTACATCCCGCCATTTACATGCATGGTAGTACCCGTAATATAGGCTGCCGCCGGGCTGGCCAGGAAAGCAACCGCATTGGCAACATCTTCGGGCTGGCCAAGGCGTCCTAAAGGAATCTGGCTTAACAACGCCGTTGTTTGTGCCTCGCCCAGCGCCCGTGTCATGTCGGTATCAATAAAACCGGGAGCCACGCAATTAACCGTAATATTACGACTACCCAGCTCACGCGCCAATGCCCGTGTCATTCCTGCAACACCCGCCTTGGCTGCCGCATAATTGGCCTGGCCCGGATTGCCGCTTGAACCCACCACGGAAGTCACATTAATAATGCGGCCCGAACGTGCTTTCATCATGGCTTTCAGGACACCGCGGGACAAGCGGAAAACCGATCCCAGATTGGTGTCGATGACATCAGACCAGTCATCATCTTTCATGCGCATGGCAAGACCGTCACGGGTAATGCCCGCATTATTGACCAGAATATGTGGTGCACCCTCTTTGGCCAACTCGGCCAGCAAGGCATCGCAGGCAGCGGCATCTGTCACATTCAGGACAATGCCCTTGCCACCGAATTCTGACAAAACGGTATTAATGCTTTGCGCACCGGATTCGGAGGTGGCCGTACCAATGACGGTTGCCCCGCGTTTGGCCAGCTCAAGCGCAATTGCCTTGCCCAGACCCCGGGTTGCACCGGTAACCAGCGCAACCTGACCACTTAGTTCTTTCACTTCGGACATTTTTATTCCTTATGCCTTCAAGGTTTCCAGAGCAGCCTGCAAAGAAGCGGTATCAAAAATGGACACCCCTGTCATGCCAGGCTCTATTCGTTTCACCAGACCACTTAACACTTTGCCCGGGCCACATTCTACAATATGCGTAATACCCTGCTGCTTCATGGCCTGGATGGTTTCCACCCAGCGTACCGGATGCCAGGCCTGGCGCACCAGTGCGTCACGGATACCTTCCGGTGTTGTGACAACTGCCACATCGACATTATTAATGACATTTACCGAAGGCATCGCAATTGTAATACCAGAAAGGGCTTTTTCCAAAACATCGGCAGCCGGTTTAAGCAAACTGGAATGAAATGGGGCAGAAACCGGCAAGGGCAATGCGCGCTTTGCACCAGCCTGCTTGGCCAGATCGCAGGCACGTTCCACTGCCGCTTTATGGCCAGCAATCACAACCTGTGCGGGCGCATTGAAATTCACTGCTTCCACCACTTCGGCCTGGGCCGCATCGGCACAAACCTTGCGTACGGTGTCGTCATCGAGGCCCAGAATGGCGGCCATCCCACCGGTACCAACCGGTACTGCTGCCTGCATGGCATCGGCGCGAACCCGCACCAGACGCACGGCATCTTCAAGTGTAAAGGAACCTGCTGCCGTCAGGGCGGAGTATTCTCCCAGACTGTGCCCGGCCATTAATACCGGACTGGGGCCACCGGCTTCCTGGTAAGCCTGGTACATGGCATAACTGGCGGCCAGCATAACGGGCTGTGTATTGGTTGTGAGGTTCAGCTGTTCGGCCGGACCGTCGGCAACCAATGCGGCCAGATCCTGATCCAGGGCGGCTGAAGCACGTTCGATTACCTGCGCAACAGCCTGGTTTTCTGACCAGCTGTTAAGCATGCCAACAGTTTGTGAACCTTGACCGGGAAATACAAAAGCTATTTTCATTCTTGCCTGTCTCTTAAAAAATGGTTTATTTATAGACGCACCAGCGCCGAGCCCCAGGTGAACCCGCCACCAACGCCCTGCATTAACACGCATTGCCCGGCCTTGATACGGCCGTCTTTGCGGGCGGCATCAAAAGCCAATGGCACACTGGCAGCTGAGGTATTCGCATGTTCGGCGACTGTTGCCACTATTTTCTCAGAGGCAAAACCCAGCTTGCGGCCAAGATAATTGATAATACGTATATTGGCCTGGTGCGGGACCATCCAGTCGATTTCTTCGAGCGATACACCCGCCTTTTCACAAACCCGTCTGGCCGACTGCTCAAGTAGCGTAACCGCCTGCTTGAACACGGCCTGACCATCCATGCGTAAAAACGGATCACCGGTAACCACGCCATTCTCAATGCGTCCGGGCGTATTCAGGATGGTATTAAGTGAACCATCGGCATTCAGCTGGGTTGCCAGGATACCGGGTTCTTCGGAAGCGCGTAGCACCATTGCCCCGGCACCGTCACCAAACAGGACACAAGTGCCACGATCATTCCAGTCAAGTATACGTGAAAAGGTTTCTGCACCAATCACCAGGGCGCATTTGGCATTGTTGGCCCGGATAAAGCTGTCGGCGGTTGCCAGTGCGTAAACAAACCCGCTGCAAACGGCCTGTACATCGAAAGCGGCACCACCCTTGATACCCAGACTGGACTGTACCAGACACGCCGTGCTGGGAAAGATAAAATCTGGTGTGGAAGTGGCAACAATGATTAAATCAATTTCTGCGGCATCAATACCGGCATCCTGGATGGCCCGCTGTGCCGCAATCGTGGCCAGGTCGCTGGTTTTTTCTGTACTTGCGGCAATATGGCGCTGACTGATACCTGTTCGCGTTACGATCCACTCATCTGAGGTTTCAATACCTTTTTCAGCCAGCTGTGCTGCCAACTGGTTGTTGGTGATACAGTTGTCAGGCAAATAACTGCCCGAACCAATAATTTTTGCGAAATTCATGACCAACTCCTAAGGCTGCACCTGCATGATGACAACAGGCACAGCAGGTTTTATATTTTTTATATCTGTTCCGTACCGTTTTCGATATTACATCTGTCTATTCTTTGGTTGATTCTGCTTACTTCCGCCTCGGTTTTTTCAAGTAAACCCCTGAGAACGGCACCCCGCGCCCTTTCAATGGCATTCATATAGGCCACGACATCGGCCGAACCATGGCTTTTAAAGACAATACCGCGCAACCCCAAAAGGGCAGCACCATTATAATTGCGATTATCGACACGGTTGCGAAAACTGTTCAGGACAGGCCTGGCAACCAGACCTGCTGCCATGGTAAGGTAATTACGGGTAAATTCCTGCCGGATCATGGACCCGATCATTTTGGCCAGGCCTTCGACCGATTTTAAAACCACATTACCAACAAAACCGTCACAAACGATAATATCGGCGGTGCCCTTGAAAATATCGTCACCCTCGACATTGCCGTAAAAATTCAGCCCACTGACACGCAACAGGGCGGCCGCCTCTTTGACGACCTCATTGCCCTTAATGACTTCTTCACCAATATTAAGCAAGCCCACTGTGGGGTTTTCCTGGTGATGGATAGCCTGGCGCATGGCAGTTCCCATGATGGCAAATTCCAGCAAATGCTGGGCCGAACAGTCTACGTTGGCACCCAAGTCCAGCATGGTGGTGCCACCCCCGGTTTGATTGGGGATATCTGTTGCAATGGCAGGACGGTCAATCCCTTCGATGGTTTTCAGCACATAACGGGAAATGGCCATTAAAGCCCCCGTATTTCCTGCCGAAACAAAGGCATCGGCCCGCTTTTCCTTGACCGTAGTAACCCCGACCCGCATGGAGGAATTTTTCTTACGACGCAAAGCGACCTCAACCGGGTCATCCATTGTTACCACTTCAGAAGCGGGAACAATTTCAAAGCGGCTGAGGTCGCCAGGATTTGCTTGCCTGAGAGCCTGTTCTACCTGATCGGGAATGCCTGTTAACAGAAAATGCGTGTCGGCATACCGCTGTGCAATCTGGACAGCGGCAGGAACAGTCACGGACAGCCCGACATCGCCGCCCATGCAATCTATAGCAATACGTACCACGATAGTAATAAAAAAACAGGCCACGCCACTTATACAGCTGCGCGGCCGGTTTTATTTACCTTATTATTCGTCGTTTTTTGTTTTCAGGACTTTACGGCCACGATACACGCCGTTAGGGCTGATATGGTGACGCAGATGCAGTTCGCCTGTTGTTGGCTCGATTGCAGTTGCTGGTGTAGTCAGAAAATCATGCGAACGGTGCATACCGCGCTTTGAAGGTGATTTTTTGTTTTGTTGAACAGCCATGATGACTCCAAAAAAATGTTGTATCCCGTTAAGCAATACAAACTAAAAATATAAAATACTATTACTGCTTTTTCAGCTGTTCCAGCACCGCAAATGGAGAAGAAGGCTTTTCAAGCGTATCTTCGGGCAGCGCTGCCTTTACGGGACAGCTTTCGTGCCGTGGCACATAAGGCAGACTTAAAATCAGATCGTCTTCGACCAAATCAAGCACACTCATATGATGAGAAGCAAGGATTTTTTCATTATCATTGAAAAAATCTTCGTCTGATTCGGCCATATCACTATCCAGATCGGCTTCAGAAGTAACCAACTCAAGAACCGACTCGTTATTCACATCAAATTTGAACAGATGCAGGCAACGCTGGCAAACAAGCTGCGGACTGGCTTTCACGTGCAAATGCAATAAACGCTTGCCGCGTGCACCCTGCTCACCCCGGAGGGTCCAGTGAACCATACCGTCTTCGCCTGCCAACTGTTCGGGCAAATCCTGTGTAAGCCTTAAAAACAAACTGATAGGCGTTTTGCCATTCACTTCGCCTGCACGGCGAACAAAATCAAGGCCATCAATGACAAGCCCCTTACCGGTGGCCGGGTTACCCGACATATTACCGACACTGGCATTTTCTTTGCCATCACTTGCAGTTTTCACAGTGATTCCTGAACATTCATTTCCTGTGCGCCTTATTCAAAGTTGCACAAATATTGGAAAACATAGGATAATAACCCGTTATTTATCATTTGGTCAATTAAAACAATGACAAACAGCGTTTCTCGTCTTATTCTTGCGTCATCTTCCCGGTACAGAAAGGAAATGCTGGGCAGGTTCCTGCTTCCTTTTGAAAGCATTTCCCCGGATATTGATGAAACGCCCCTTCCCGGTGAAACCCCCGCCCAACTTGCCCTGCGCCTTTCGATAGCGAAAGCACAGGCCGTGGCAGCCAATAACCCGGACTGCATTATTATCGGGTCAGACCAGGTAGCCACCCTGGACGGCTCACCCATTGGCAAACCCGGCAATTTTGATACCGCAAAAAAGCAACTGCAGGCCCTGTCGGGTAACTGCGTGGAATTTCACAGTGCACTGGCCGTAACCGATGGCAAGCGAACCGAATCGGCCGACATTATTACACGCTGCCACTTCAGGGAACTGACTGATGCCGAAATTGTACACTATCTTGAGACAGAACAGCCCTACGATACGGCAGGCAGCGCCAAAGCCGAGGGGCTGGGTATTACCCTCATGAGCAAAATGGAAAGCGACGACCCCACCTCCATTATTGGCCTGCCCCTTATTACGTTAGCCAAAATGCTACGTTCTTTTGGCATCAACCCCACTTTATCCGCCCAGGGAAATTAATGCCATGCCAGCCACTTTACACCTGATACCCGTTGGTTTGGGCGACGCCCCCACCGCTTCATGGCTTCCGGCCGACACCCAGGCACTGGCCGCACGCCTGGACTGCTACATTGCCGAAAACGCCAAAACCGCCCGCGCCTTCCTGAAACTGATTGGCACTCAAAAGCCCCTTCAGGAAATTACCATTCATACCCTGACCCCCAAAACCCCAGCCGAAGAAATCAGCCGCTGGCTGAAAGACGCCGGCACCGAGGGTGAAATTGGCCTGGTTTCCGAAGCTGGCTGCCCGGCCGTTGCCGACCCGGGCGCCAAAGTAGTTATGGCCGCCCATAAAATGGGCATCCGTGTCATTCCATGGGTAGGCCCTTCTTCAATATTACTGGGGCTCATGGCCAGCGGCCTTGACGGGCAACGCTTTACCTTTCACGGTTACGCCCCCGTTAACCCTGCCGAAAGAAGCAAGCAGCTCAAGGCCTGGGAAAGCCAATCGGCAAAACTGCACCAGACCCAGCTGTTTATTGAAACCCCCTATCGCAATATGGCCATGTTTGAGTCGCTAACCAACTCGCTACGGCCCGATACCCGCCTGTGCATAGCCCGTTCGGTTACCACCCAGGAAGAATGGATCAAAACCAAAACAATCAGCCAATGGAAGTCTGGCCCCGCACCCGAGCTGGATAAAAAACCAACCCTGTTCCTGTTTTTATCCAATTAAAAACACCTGCCGGGCCGTTGTTTCCGGCAGAAAACATCTTTGGCACGCAAAGCCGTCGCCTTTCATGGCAAGGTGTTTTTAGCGGACAGTTATGGCTGCCCGGCCAGATCCATCAGAATCGCGGCAGTCTGGATATCAGGCTCACCATCATAACGCTGTGGCCGGTAATGCATCTGGAAAGCCTGCAACACCTTGCGGGTCTGCTCTTCATTGTTGGCACCAAAGGCAACCTCATAACCTATATGACGGAGCTTTTCCTGGAACCAGAAAATATCCGGCAGCCCGGTTGAGCGAAACATGGCCTCATGCTGCCGGACACGGTTTTTATTGTACCAGCGCCCGATGCCCTGCCTTGCCAGCGCCTCCCAGGGAAACAGCGGGCCCGGATCTATTTTACGCTGCGGCGCGATATCACTGTGCCCCACAATATTTCTGGGGTGAATCCGATGCCGCTGCGCCAGATCTTTCAATAAAGCCGCCAGAATATCTATTTGCCGCGAAGAATAAGATTCCCATAGCGTTTTTTCCGGATTCAGCGGGCCTTTATTAACAATTTCTATACCCACTGACATCGCATTCAAGTTTTTATAACCATACCATTGGCTGCTGCCCGCATGCCACGCGCGCCTGTTTTCATCGACCAGCCGGTACAAAACCGGTTCTTGACCGTCTGTTAGCAAGTAATGGGAGCTGACCCGGTTTTTGGTAAGAATGCGCAGGGAATCTTCATTGTTTTCAGAGGTATAGTGAAGCACAATAAAACGAACCCGGCTATCTTGACCGGTTGCGACATAAGCCGTATTGACCTCGTAGCCAGCATCATTTATTTCAGGACCTGAACGGGAACAAGCAGCAAGCAGCGCACAACCGGCAACAGGCAGCGCCATAAACAGAACCCGCCATAAATGGATAGCCCCCTTCCTGCAACGCACTCCCGGGTACAGCATGCTTTACTTCCCGCTTTCAGACTGCCTGCCAACCGAATCAACAATCGCCTGCACCCTGCGACGCAGAATCACCCAATGCACCAGCCGCCAAACCAGTAAAAACGCCATAATAATGGTAAATACCGCAGGCACCAGCTGGCTTTGGCCTTCTTCCTGCATTTTCCAGAAATGGATAATGGCCAGAACACCCACCACATAAACCAAACGATGCAAACGCTGCCAGTTTCTGCCCAGTTTACGGATTGACTCTTGCCGGGAAGTTGCGGCCAGCACACACATAATGGCAAAAGCCAGCATACCCAGCAGAATAAAAGGCCGACCGGAGAGATCTTCAAACATTAATGAAAAACTGAGATTGCGGTCTCCCCACAACCAGGTAATCATGTGCAGGAAAGCATAGAAAAAAGCATACAGGCCCAAAGTCCGGCGCCAGCGCAACAGGGCTGGCTGCCCCAACACTTGCCGTATGGGTGTAATTGCCAGCGTCAGGCACAACATGCCAAGTGCCCACTGCCCGCTTGACCTGGCAAAAAATTCGATCGGGTCAGCCCCAAGCACACCCGCCGCCCCCATATAGAACCAACGCACAATTGGAAACAGGGCCAATATAAATATGACCGGCTGAACTTGATCAATTTTTTCCGCTGTCCATGTTTTCACTTCAGTTTCCTTTTCCGCTTATATTTATGCCGATTTTGAATAAATACTTAGCAATTGCTCCAGTTCACCCACGTTATCAACAATCCGGGTGGGTTTGCTATCGTTAAGATCGCGCAGGTTATGTGCCCCATAAGTGACCGCAATACTATCCACCCCCGCATTATGTGCCATTAACACATCATGCGTGGTATCACCAATCATGACGGTGTTTTCAGGTTCTACAAACAAGGTTTCCATTAATTCATTCAGCATTTGCGGATGAGGTTTACTGAAGGTTTCATCGGCCGTGCGGGTAGCGGCAAAATAATGCCCCATATTTTTCTTGGCCAACACGCGATCCAGCCCCACCCGGCTTTTACCGGTTGCCACGGCCATCATGACCCCTTCCTGCTTAAGCCCGTCCAGCAGCTCGATCATGCCGTTAAACAGGCACAAATCAGGATCTCGCGTTAAGTAATGAAAACGATAACGGTTAATGAATTCGGGCAGTATTTCGGGCGTAAGCGCAGGCACCGCTTTATACAGGGCGCTTTCCAGTGAAAGGCCAATAATCCATCTTGCCTGTGCCGCAGCCGGCACTTCCAGCCCCAGATCACGACAGGCAGACTGGATGGCCTGCACAATGGATTGGGTTGAATCAATTACCGTCCCATCCCAATCAAACACAACCAATGAATACCGCATATATGCAACCTATAAAAAATTTAATTTGCTGATTTTCAATAAACCTGACACGCTTCTCTTTATTTAATATACCAAATTTTATTTACCGATAGATATTAACTAAATTTGCTGGTTTTCCAGCTTGTCCAGAATGTGCTGGCAAGCCAATGGCAGGGGGGCCTCGAGTTTCAGGATTTCTTTGTTAAGCGGGTGCGGCACTTCCAGCCGGTGCGCATGTAAAAACATGCGGTTAAAGCCATTCCGTGCGAAAAGAGCACGTACCTCATCTTTACCGTATTTCTCATCGCCCACAATTGAAAAACCACTGGATGCCAGGTGCACCCTGATCTGGTGCGTCCGCCCGGTGCGCAGCTCGGCACCCACCAAAGTATATTTGCCAAACCGTTTCATGCCTGTGACAATGGTATGGGCGAACTTCCCTTCTTTGTCTACCCGCACGCGCCGTTCGCCATCGGGGGTAAGGTATTTGGTTAAAGGCAACTTGATATGCTGGCGGTCATTGACCCAATCACCACACACCAGCGCAACATACCGCTTACGCCCCAGCGACTGGCGCATGGTCTCGTGCAGCGCAACCAGTGCCGAGCGCTTTTTGGCAATCATTAGCAGGCCCGAGGTTTCTTTATCAAGCCGGTGTGCCAGCTCCAGAAACCGGGCTTCGGGCCTGGCCGAGCGCAATTGCTCTATGACACCAAAAGAAACACCGCTGCCACCATGCACCGCCACACCTGCCGGTTTATCAATCACCAGTAAGGCATCATCTTCATACACGACCGGAAATTCCGCTGCCGGTACCTTACGTGGCGCCTCAGGCTCTGCCGTACGCAAAGGCGGAATACGCACCTGATCGCCATCTTTGAGCCGGTATTCTGACTGGACCCGTCCCTTGTTAACACGCACCTGACCACTGCGAATGGCCTTGTACAAGTGACTCTTGGGCACCCCTTTACACACCCTGATCAGGAAATTGTCTATCCGCTGACCTTCGGATTCGGTACCTATCGTGACCATTCTTACAGAAAAAGATGAATTATTATCAGAAGTTTGTTTCCACATACACAAAAGAGCTCTATAATTCTCACACCACATGAAGAATCGGGTGGGAAGACCCGGCGTAGAGAAGCAAAAAGCGTTCTCCGCCAGATCGTTAAAATCACATTGTACCGCTACTATCTAAAAGCGGTACCTGTATTTCTCACCCACTTCCGAGTTACTGGTTACCAAACAGGCAACGCTCACTATTTTGTTATTAATGCGGCAGGCAAATCATCTGCCCACAAAAAAGCCTCTTGATCTGCTTGCTGTACGAATGAATGAATAAAAAAACGCCCAATTTTTATTCCAGACAGGATTTAACCAACAAGCCGTCTGGAATACACACAGAAGTTTATTAGAAATTGAATTTATCAATAAAAATCAATTATCTGCCGTCAGAATCCTGTTCAGTACCCAATTACGGAACAGGCTCTGTTAATCAAGCGTATACATGCGCGGTTTACCCCTGCGCATTCATTTTGCCATTTCATTCGCACACCAATAACTCTGTGGTTAATGCATACGATGTCCGTTGCATTAGTTAAACGGAGAAAATCATAAATGAAACGCATGTTATTTAATGCGACGCACCAAGAAGAACTACGCGTCGCAATTGTAGATGGGCAAAAACTCATCGACATTGACATCGAAACAGCTGGCAGGGAACAACGTAAAGGCAGTATTTACAAAGGCGTCATTACCCGGATCGAACCCGGTCTTGAAGCCTGCTTTGTAAACTACGGTCACGACCGCCACGGCTTCCTTCCCTTTAAAGAAGTGGCCCGCAGCTACTTCAAGGAAGGTATTGAGGTTCGCGGGGCACGTATCCAGGATGCCCTCAGCGAAGGCCAGGAACTTATTATCCAGGTCGAAAAAGAAGAACGTGGCAACAAAGGCGCCGCCTTGACCACCTTCATTTCACTGGCCGGCCGTTATCTGGTTCTCATGCCCAACAACCCGCGTGGTGGTGGTGTTTCCCGTCGCATTGAAGGCGAAGAGCGCCAGGAACTGCGCGAAGCCATGGATCAGCTTGACCTGCCTGCCGGCATGAGCATGATCGCCCGCACCGCCGGTATTGGCCGTTCCGTTCCCGAACTGGAATGGGACCTTAAATACCTTCTGCAACTATGGTCAGCGATTGATTCCGCCGCCCGGCAATACCCGGCTCCGGTTCTTATTTACCAGGAATCCAGCCTGGTTATCCGCGCCATCCGCGATTACTTCTCGCCCGATATCAGCGAAATCCTGATCGACACCGAAGCCATTACCGAACAGGCTGTCGCCTTCATGAAAGACGTCATGCCCGATAACGTCAACCGCGTCAAACGCTATCATGACGATATCCCCCTGTTCTCCCGCTTCCAGATCGAACATCAAATTGAAACCGCTTACGCCCGTACTGTCCAGTTACCATCGGGTGGAGCCGTGGTTATTGATCACACCGAAGCACTGGTTGCCGTTGACGTCAACTCGGCCCGCTCAACCCGCGGTACCGATATTGAAGAAACCGCCCTGCGCACCAACCTTGAAGCGGCCGAAGAAGTGGCGCGCCAGTTGCGCCTGCGCGACCTTGGTGGCCTGATCGTGATCGATTTCATCGACATGGAAGACAGCAAAAACCAGCGCGCAGTCGAACAAAAACTGCGCGATGCCCTGCATTTTGACCGTGCCCGCGTCCAAATGGGCAAAATCTCCCGCTTTGGCCTCATGGAGCTTTCCCGTCAGCGCCTGCGCCCTTCCCTGAACGAAGGCTCACATATCACCTGCCCTCGCTGTAACGGTACCGGTGTAATTCGTGATGTAGAATCCAGCGCCCTCAACATCCTGCGCCTGTTGCAGGAAGAAGCCATGAAAGACAATACCGCAGCCCTGCATGCGCAGGTACCGGTAGAAGTGGCCACTTACCTCATGAATGAAAAGCGCGCCGACATTGTCAAGATGGAATCCCGCTTAAAAATTAATGTCGTGTTAATTCCAAACAAACATCTGGAAACACCGCATCATCATATCGAACGCATCCGCTACGATGACACCCGCCTCGATGACCCGAAAACCAGTATCGACCTGATTGAAGAACCAAACACGGTCGTAACCTGGGAATCGAGCAAAGAAAAAGCGGTTCACAACGAGCGGCCAACCGCTATCGTGAAAAGCATTTCACGCGACCAACCCGCACCGGTATCCCCTGTCAGCAAACCGGAAGCTGCTGTCAGCGCACAACCCAGCCTGTTCAAGCGCATTCTTTCCTGGTTCTCCAATGAAAAACCGGCAAGCGAAAGCACCGAGCCGCAAAAAGAAGAGAAACCGCGCCAATCAAACCGTAGCCGAACCGGTCAGCGTAACGACCGCAACACCAATCGTAACCGTCGCACCGACAAACGCCAGGAAGCGGATGGCACCGAAGAGAAACGCGGCACCCAGGCACGCAATAGCAAGCCCCGCTCCCAGGATGACCGCAATAAAGAACGTGACAGCAAAAACGTCACCGCTGAAGCCGCAAAAAACACAGCCCAGGCAGAAGACGAAACACCACGTTCACGCAGCCGTCGCAGCCGCTCACGCAACCGTCGTGACAGCAATACCGAAAACGTCGATCAAACCCTGAACCAAGACAGCGGTATTGAAGCCGATGCGCAGCAAGCGACCAAAACTGAACGTCAGGCCAAACCGCAAACAAACCGCAACAAACCCGAGCAGGCGGTTGCCGCAGAAGCAGAACAAACCACGGCAGTGGCAAAACCGGCCACGCCTTCAGTGGTTGCCGCAATGGCGGCGCTGCCTTCTTCTGAAGACACCGACAGCACCAAAGACGAAGACCAGGCCGAAGGCACCGCTTCATTCGATGAAGAATCCGGTGAAACCGACCCTAACAAGCGTCGTCGCCCGCGTCGTCGCAGCCGTCGCACACGCCGTCCTTCAGATGAAAACGGAACCACCGACAACAGCACATCGGCACCCGCTGCTTTTGTGCCCAATGAGGTTTTACTGGCAAGCGAAGCCAATAACACGGCAGAAACCGCTTTGCCCGTTATGGTCATCGCCGACACAGGTACTGAAACGGTTGCCGCTGCAGAACCGGCCGTCACCAACACCGTGTCCGACACGCAAGCGGCCACCCGCACTGAAACAGCCATTGCCCAGGATACGCCCGCAGCACCCGGCACCGCAGAAACCATTGCCGAACCGGCTGAAGCCGTTATCCAGGCCAGCGCCCCGGTTGCAACACCCGCTGAACCGGTGATGATTGCCGAAGCCACACCTGCTGTTAGTGCGGCCCCCGCTTCCACTGAAGCCGTCACACCGGCTGAAACACCGGCAGAGGTGCTCACAGCCAATGTCGAAACCGCTGTCACGCCAGAAACGGCAGAAACAGCGATTGCAACACCCACTGCGGCTGAAACAGGCGAGACTACCGCTGCACCTGCGACTGAACTGGCCCAAACGCCTGAACAGGACATTACACCAGCCCAAACTGGCGCAGAAAATGCATCCAGCCCCGTCACTGAAGCGCCTGCACAGCAGGAAACCGTAACAGCGGCTGCCGATACCAGCACGACTGCAATCCAGGCCCAACCCCCTGTTAACGGCAGCCAGCCCCAGGCAAGCACCGCAAGCGCAGCTGTCTCACTTGAGCAAATCGTTTCAAATGTCGGTTTGCAATGGGTTGAAACCAAGTCTGATCTGGTACAAGACAGCCAGCCTGTCGTTCCAGCCAAACCACTTGGGCGCGCCCGTAAAGCAGCACCTAAAATCGCTGAAACACCGCTGGAAATCGTAGAAACCAAGAAATAGTTTCTTGCTTCCAGATAGAAAAACGGCAGGTATTTAAAATACCTGCCGTTTTTATTGGCTGAACAAACTGGCTATCCAATTAATCCAGTGTAATATTACCCGCTTCAATCACCTTGGCCCAATCAGCACGCTCCTTGTCGGAGTACGCTTTGAAATCTTCAGCACTCATGGGCATTACTTCAATGCCCATGCCATGGATTTTCTGTTTGAGTTCTTCATTGGCAAGCACTTTTTGCAAGTCATTTGATACTTTACTTACCACTTCTTCTGGCAGGTTTTGCGGGCCTACCAGGCCTTGCCAGGCATAAGCCACAAAATCAGGCACACCCGATTCGTTCATTGTTGGCGCATCAGGCAGTACCGCGCTTAAACGCTCGGGAACCGCCACCGCCAGCACACGCACTTTACCTGCCTTAATATTGCTTAAGCCTGAACCCAGGTCGGCAAACATCAGGTCAACCCGCTTGCCAATCAAATCCTGCAAGGCAGGGGCCGCGCCACGGTATGGTACGTGAAGAATATCAGTACCTGTTATTTGTTTGAAGCGTTCCAGTGCCAGATGGTGCGGAGAGCCAGCCCCTGCTGAACTGGCAGACAGCTTGCCCGGTTCTTTTTTAGCCGTTTCAACCAGCTCTGCCAATGTTTGATAAGGAGAGTCGGCAGGTACGGCCAGCACCAGCGGGAACCTTGCCAAACCGCCAATATAGGTGAATTTAGCGGGATCATAGGTTAATTTTTTATATAA
>JAAYHN010000060.1 GCA_012735395.1 Alcaligenaceae bacterium
AAGGTCATAGATGCGGGCATCCAGGCGGGGGAAAAACTGCCAAATGGATAGCAGTACGGTGATTGCTAAAACGAAGAAACAAACCAGAACCCATTCCCGCTTATAACGCTTTTCAGTCAGTTTCATGCGTTCGGATGCAATTTAGTATTGCATTTGCAATAAAGCACCGGCAGAAGTGCCAATAGAAACACCGCTTTCAGTGGTAATGCCGGTGGCTGTAATGGTAAATGGCAGAATAGCATCGGCACCGGCAAGTTTATTGCCGTCAATGGAGCGCACGGAGACGTAATAAGTACCTTTGCCTGGCCCGGTTACGCTGGTGAGCGTTTTAGTGGTGATGTGCGATGAAATGACGTCATAACCCGCAATATCATTTGATACACGAACCAGATAGGTACTTGCTTCCGGAACCGGGGCAATATTCAAGCTGAACTCAAAGGGGCTGGTTTGATTCAGGTTTATTTCAGGAGGGGGCAGCAAGTCGATAATATCTCCGGCCGTACCACTGGTGTTTGCCGTAATGCCCTGATTGGATTCAATATTGATAGCCTGGTGACGGTTTGCCCAGGCGATAAACGCGGCCTGGCCCTGTAAAAGTTCGCTGTTGGCCCCAGTGTGATTGGATGTACCTGTGCGAAGTACCGTTCCCCGGACACCGGTAATACTGACTGGGGTGCGGATTTCAAACCTGCCAACCCCGGTTTCTTTGGGGGAGGCATGTGCAGCCAGATTACCGGTTTGTATATTAAAAACGGAATCAATCAGGCCGGTTCCCTGGAATTTACGCAAACGTTGGATTACAACTGTACTATCGGGTGGAATTTGGACCTTGCTTTCATCGGACAGCTCAAACGTTATATTGCTTTGTGCGCCAGTAGTAATGGTGTCTGCTTCATTAATAAGTTGTTGTTTTCTGCCAGGCTGCTTATTGATTTGTACTTCACCTGTAAGGTAAATGATTTTTGCCTGATCGGGGGTTTCATCTATTAGCTGAAAAGGAATTTGCAGGACAGTGCCCACGGGAATTTTTCGTGTATTGGTAATGTTGTTGATTTTTTTGATTTGTTGCCAGTTGGATTGCCGGCTGGTAAAGGTTTCAGATAAGGAGGACAGGGTTTCGCCCTGTTTGATATGATACAGGAAATACTCTCCTTGAGCGCCGGCGGGTTGTGCAATAGCGTTCTGGGTTATCAGTGTTAGCAGGCTTGCAAACAGGCAGCAAAAGAAGTGTTGGATTTTCATTTGGATTATTATAGCAAATCAGTTAAAACGTATTTAATGGTTTGAAATTAATTCCAGCCGATACCCCAGGGCATAGGAAGAAACGATACGAATACCATTTTCGGGATTTAGCTGTAATTTCTGGCGGATATTGGATAAATGGGTATCCAGGGTTCTTGAGGTTGCCGGAATTTCCCGGTTCCAGATGGCTGCACTGATGGCGTCCCGTGAGAAAAGCCGGCCAATATTCCGGAAAAAAAGATAGGCCAGATCAAATTCTTTGGGGGCCAGCTGGATGTGTTTTCCATCCAGAGTAGCCAAACGGGATTGCGGGTCCAGGACATAGGATCCCAGCGTGATAATGGCTTGTTCACTGCTTGAGTTTGAATGGCTGCGACGTAAAAGCGCATTGATCCGGGCCAGCAGTTCTGAGGACTTGAACGGTTTCGTGAGGTAATCATCGGCACCGGCATTCAGGCCCCGTACCAGGTCTTCATCTTGTGTGCGGTTGGTCAGGAACATGATTGCAATTTGATGACCAAGGTTGGCTCGTACCCACATGACAATATCTTCACCGGAAATATCAGGCAATTCCCAGTCAAGCAGGAGTAAATCAAAAGGCTCGGCTTTCTTGAGGGCAAGCAGCAATTCTTTTCCGGTTTGAAACTGGCGGCTTTCATGGCCTCCATTATTCAGTATTTGCTGGATAAGTTGTGCCTGGATTGGGTCATCTTCGAGTGAGGCTATATACATTGAACTTCGATCTCATAAAGATTGTAAATATTTAATATATTTGATATTAAGTCACATTATCAAATGATAATAAAGTAAAGTCGGGTTTTAATTGTCCGGTACACAGGAACTTTTCAATTCTTTATATTTTATTTTGCTATAGATTGTTGGGGTGTAGATTATTAAGTATTAAGCTTTTGATTTATATTAAAAATCAGGCGTAATATATTTAATAATATATTACAAAATTAAATTTACTTTATTATTATTAGTCGTCCCTGATTTATTCATTTTCCACTAAAAGCGAAGCTGATTTCAGGCCCATGAAAGGGTTTTTAAACAGACCGCCACGATAATGGCACTGGACCCAAGACGGCATTCCTTACCCAAAGCAGGCGCCAAAAAAGCCGGTGCAGGTAACGAACGCCCTTGCGGGCGATCATACGCAGCAACCACTTG
>JAAYHN010000003.1 GCA_012735395.1 Alcaligenaceae bacterium
AACCACCATATTTATAAAATAATAATTTAATTTATTCAATAACTTAACAAAGTACCAGGCATATTTACAGAGAAATCAATGAAACAGCAACCTGTCTCCCACCAATTTTCACTCTTGAAAAAACGCTATTTCGCGCCTTTTTTCTGGACCCAGTTCTGTGGTGCCGCAAACGATAACCTTTACAAATTTGCCGTCACGATTTTACTTACGTATCAATGGCAAACCCAATGGTTCCCATCCAGCATGGCCGGCGTCATTATTGGCGGCCTGTTTATTTTTCCATTCCTGCTGTTTTCTGCCACCAGCGGGCAATTATCTGACCAGTATGACAAAATTCGCATTATGCGCAACGTCAAGAATGCAGAGATTGGCATTATGCTATTGGCTGCCTTTGGTCTTTATACGCAATCGGTCATCATCCTGCTGGCCTGCATTTTCCTGATGGGCCTGCATTCCACTATTTTTGGACCGGCCAAATTCGCCTATCTACCTCAGGTGTTAGATGATAAATTCTTAATGGGTGGTAATGCCCTGGTCAGCATGGGCACCTTTGTATCCATTCTATTAGGTAATATTGCCGGAGGAATTCTGGTGGCTATTCCGGGCAACGGTCACCTTTGGGCCGCATTTGCCTGCCTGCTGGTGGCAGTGGCCGGCAGAATCAGCGCACAATTTATTCCTCCACTGGAAAAGAAACCAGCCAGCAATAAAATAAACTGGAACCCCTTTACGGAAACGCTTAAAAACCTGGCCATCGCCCGCCAGCACCGCATTATTTTCAAGTGCATGCTGTTGATTAGTTGGATGTGGTTTTTCGGGGCGGTTTTTCTTGCCCTTTTTCCTGTTTTTGCCAAAGATATCCTGAAAGGCAACGAACACGTGGCCGCACTGTTGCTAGTGCTGTTTTCAATTGGCGTGGCAACAGGCTCTTTATCCTGCGAAAGGCTTGGCCTGCGGCGCCCGGCTTTATCATTAGTCCCCTTGGGTGCTGCAGGAATGAGCCTGTTTACGGTTGATCTTTATTTTTCAATTACGGTTCCCGACACGCAGGAGCTGCGCTCTTTCAGCCAGTTCATTGCCCAGCCAGCAAACTGGCGCACCATGTTTGACCTGTTCATGTTAAGTGCCTGCGCCGGTGTGTATAGTGTACCTTTGTATACGTTTATCCAGAAAACCACTTCAAAAACACATATCGCACGTATTATTGCTGCCAATAATATCCTTAACGCCTTTTTCCTGATTGCCAGCGCGCTAATTGTCGGCCTCTTGCTCAGCCTGGATATTTCGGTGCCGGTTATTTTCCTGTTAGCCGGCATCGTAAATATTCTATTTTCTTACGCCATCTTTTTGACAGAGCCTGGCTTTAAGAAAAAACCGTTTAAAACCGGACGATATTTTTAGTCAATATTTTACTTAAAATGAGAAGATTCTAATTATAATTTGAGTTATAGTCGCTTATCCTCATTGCGTGTGGGGATAATTGTCTTACGATAATGCACAAACATAATTTTAGCTAATAAAGGATGCTCATGAAAGCATTTGGTAAATTCTTATTATTACTGGTTCTGGTTCTAGGTATTACATTTTTGGCCTGGAAATTG
>JAAYHN010000061.1 GCA_012735395.1 Alcaligenaceae bacterium
ATACCATACTACCCGTCGCACTTATGGAGACACGGGCACAGATGCCTCTGGCAATGGCAGTTGGGCATTTTCACCATCAGGATCAGCCACTGCCGTATCGGCTGGCTTAGTACTTTCAGGTTCTTTATTTTCTTCAGCCACCTGTTCTAAACGCTCTGTTTCAGCCCGCTCCCGGGCGGCCTGCTCTTGCGCGTCTTTCTTTTGTTGCAACAGTTTACCCAAAGGTGAGTCTTTCAGCTTCTGCCATTGCAGCGTAATGGCAATATTGTCACCCACTTTTTCAATAATGGCCGGAAAGCTTAACTCTTTGACTGAAATCGTAATATTATTCTGGCTAATGCTGATTGGCTGACGTGTTTTCAATACCAGCGGTAACATAAAATCGCCATTATTCCAGTTAAATACCATTTCATTCGGCGTACCCTGAACTGCAAATAACTCACTATTAAGTTCCAGTGCAGCCAATCGTGCAATGCCCTTTTCAAACTGTGCTTCAAAACCCAAGTGGGAATAAGGACTGGAAGCCTTGATATCGAAGGCGAACGGATAACTTGTTTTGTCTGCCTCTATAAACGTGAGTGGGTCTGCCAGCAACTGCGAAATATCTGCCCCTTTAATAACGCCATCGTCTGACTTTACCTGAATATTTCCCTTTATATTATCAAGGATCATTTTTTCACTGTCACCCTTGCTCTCAAGATCCAGCTTGATATATGAACGCCCTGTGAGCAACGGTGCCCAGTTAAATGCGGGTAACATTTTCTGAAGGTCTATCGCCTCCAGTTCCAGGTTGGTTTTGATTTCATTGTTAATCAAATCCACTGTTGTATTGGCCCGGATCTGCCCATCAAAAAGCCACGAGCGGAATGAAGTCATATCCAGCTGACCCCGATTGAAATTCAGGATTGCCTGAACATCATTAAACACGACACCACGATAACGCATTTCTTTCAGGTTGATTGAACCCATACCCTGCAACAACTGCAGCAGCTCTCTTTTCAGGCCGACAGCCGGTTTTTTTACCGCTGCATCAGCGGCAGACGCAGCTTCTTTCTGGTTGCCTGACTGGGCAGCATTCACTGCTTTGGCCTCCTCTGCTGGCTTGCCCGGTACATTTTCTTTTGCAACAGCCGCTACCTGAGCCGGCCCCAACAACTGATCAAGATTAATCGAATCTGCACTCAGGTCAAAATTGATGGATGGCCTGGAAAAATTATGAAGCTCACCATCAAGATTGAATTTCCCGGCATTAACCACCGCATCAATTTGAAAACTGGCCTTGCCTTTCTGAAAGTCGCTACTCAGGCTGCCAATAACAGGAACACGCTGCTCTTCCTGCTCAAGATCTTTAAAACTGACATTGCCACTAATGGCAGACAGGCTGACAAGACGGTCTATTAAATTCATTTGTGCCGGAGAGGAAATATCCAGCCCCACCACCCGGTTATTTGACTGCGCATACTTGCCATCTATTTTTACTTCTGCCACTTTTAAATTATCGGCCGAGCCGCTAATGCCTTTGAGCGACAGATTCAAGCCAGCCTGCTCTTGCCCTTTCATGCGTAAAAACCCAAGCAGGGGCTTGCCACCAGCCAGGGTAGATGAAATATCAAGCGCAGGAGACTCGAAAGACCATTCGTAAGCCTGATTATTGATATTTTGCGCACTCCCCTTAAAAGCAAAATTTTCAAGCAATAGCAATGGCGCGGAAGAATCAAAATTAAGCTTGGGTGCCGTCACGCTCAAATCAAGTGTTTTCAGCGAAGAGCCTTCCATACCCGTACCCGCAACCAGCAATTCCATACCCGTACCTGTAATGGCATGAACAAAGCTGTCTATATTAAAGCTTCCCCTAAGCGTTGCATTACTGGCATTAATTGAACCCAACTGACCTTTCAGGGCAAGTTCAAGTTTTTGTGCGCTATAGAGTTTGGTAACCGGATCAAGCTTAAGCTGCCCCTGAATATTCAGCTGGGCATCGGCCACAGGCTTATTACCCAGCAACTGTGCCGACAGGGCAATATCGAAAGGCTGGTCAAACGTTACCCGCCCCGTATTAATGGTCATATTCTTCAGGTGCATATCAACCTGATTCAGGCCGTCTTTGTAGTAGACCTCACCATTTTGCAACTCCAGGCCGGCAATATCAATTTTGAAATCGGTATTCTGCGGGCTGGGTAACAGGGCATTGTTGGTATTATCCGCTGTACGGGTACTGACGACCTTCGTAGTGGTATTTTTCTGTTCGAACAGATCCTCAAAATTCAGGCTCCCTTCGTCGTCGCGTACAACCCAGGTTTTAAAGCCGCTGACAGCAACATGATCCACCACAAAACGGTTTGAAATCAATGGCCAAATGGCAACCGCAAAACGGGCACTGTCAATGGAAGCGAAAATTTCATCACTATCGGGTTCTGACAGCGATAACTGATTGACTGACAGGCCAATGCGCGGGAACAGCGATAACTCTATATCACCGTTTATTTGAAGCGTACGGTCGTAATGGGAGCGCACCACTTCTTCAATTTTATATTTATAGGCATTGGGATCAAACGTAAGCAAAAAGACAGCGCCACCAACAAATGCAAGCAGCAGAAGCACAACCATACTGACCAAAACGCGCTTGAGCCATTTTTTCATGACCGGATCTTTTCACTCTCTGAATATGATTTTATTGAAAACGGGTATAACTACCCTATATAAGCATGACGCAATTAACCCTACATACTAACGCAAGTCATGACGGGTATGTAAGAATTAGAACAGATATAGCACGCTAAGTTCGTTATTATTTGTGTTTGTGCTGATTGCTTACAGAAATAGAGATTGTTTTACAGGCGGGTGCGATATCTCATAGTGTGACCAACTCAATAAGCCAGACGGCATCTGGCTTATTGGTGATTTCTCGTTCCCATGCATGCGGGAATGAACTGACCTCAAAAAGTTGAATAGGTGTCTAACTTTTTGGGGTCAGTTCAAAACATGGGAACAAGCTCTTTCAGAGCAATGAAACCCATCTTTCCGTCATACAAGCAATACTCTTATTAACGCTACTTCACCACCTCCATCAGCTTGCCGAAACTGTCCACCACATCGTACTTAACGTTCTGCGGTGCATAGCGCTGATTCATTTCGTCAAAAAACTTGCGCGCGCACTTGATCTTGGTTTTTTCAATCTCGTTCAACACCATAGATGACATACTGCCTTTAGTTTCAGCGACGAAATAAATATGCTTGACTCTTCCTTCCTTGAAAGCAATGGCCCAATCGGGGTTATAGTCCCCGACCGGAGTCGGAATCAGAAAACCGCGTGGCAACTTGGCATAAACCACGACATCATTGGCAGTATCCAGCTCTTTAACAAACTCTCGCTCAATATTTGAATCCGTCACCACATAATCGTAGATGTGTCGCTGCAGCTTGTCACCGGCCTTACTAAAATCCTGCTTGGTCTGTCCTGCAGTGAAAATATCAAGGTCGAATTTATCCTCAACCTCATCGTAAGCCAGATGTTCAATAATAAC
>JAAYHN010000062.1 GCA_012735395.1 Alcaligenaceae bacterium
GACCCCCACTTCCATTATGGTGGGAACCGGCCGTGGCGCTGAAATTGGCGTATTGTTTCGCAAAGGCGAAGCCCTGCAACTGCTGAAAGACACCAAGGTTGTGGCGGTTGACAAAACCGGCACCCTGACCGAAGGCCGCCCGGTATTAACCGATTTGGACATTACCCCCGGCATGGACCGCCAGCAGGTACTGGCCAAAGTGGCTGCCGTGGAAGCCAGTTCAGAACACCCCATTGCCCGTGCGATTGTGGATGCCACCATTGAACAGGGCATCAGCCTGCCTGTCATGAGTGATTTTGAATCTGTTACCGGCATGGGTGTGCGTGCCACGGTAGATGGCTCCCGTGTTGAAGTAGGCGCAGACCGCTATATGCGTAGCCTTGGACTGGATATAGAACAGTTTGCCCAAACCGCCGAACGGTTGGGCAGCGAGGGTAAATCACCGCTGTATGCCGCGATTGACGGCCAGCTGGCCGCCATTATTGCCGTAGCCGACCCCATCAAGGCCAGCACCCCTGCCGCCATTGCCGCCCTGCACCAGCTGGGCCTGAAAGTGGCCATGATTACCGGCGATAACGCCCACACCGCCCGTGCCATTGCCAAACAGCTGAATATTGATGAAGTGGTGGCCGAAGTCTTGCCCGAGGGCAAGGTGGACGCCGTACGCCAGCTAAAAGCCCGCTATGGCAAACTGGCCTTTGTGGGTGACGGCATTAATGATGCGCCTGCTTTGGCCGAGGCCGACGTTGGCATGGCCATTGGCACCGGTACCGATGTGGCGGTTGAATCGGCCGATGTGGTGTTAATGTCGGGCAACCTGCAAGGCGTACCCAATGCGATAGCGCTGTCCAAAGCCACCATTGGCAATATTCACCAGAACCTGTTCTGGGCCTTTGCCTACAACACCGCCCTTATTCCGGTGGCAGCCGGGGCGCTGTATCCAGCTTACGGCATACTGCTGTCACCTGTTTTTGCAGCGGGTGCGATGGCTTTGTCCAGCGTGTTTGTACTGGGGAATGCGTTAAGGTTGCGCCGGTTCCAGCCGCCGCTGGCGGCTTAGGGGTGGCAAGACAGGAACATAAGGAGAAACCGACATTTTTCTAATAGTAGTTTACTTGTGCTTGTGAAAAGCAAACTAAGCCCGAATATAAACCCACCCGGCCTGCTGTATGCGAACCAGTTCCAGTACGGCAGCACCTGGCAACAGCTTAAGCGGTTCACGCAACGCCCGGCCTAAACGGGCCAGCGTGTTTGGGCACACCCAGGTCATACCGTCCACACCGTCATCTGCCGTATCCAGTGCGGCGGCAACCGCCTCTGCATTAACGACTATTCTTATTTCTGCGTCAGGCATTTCCTTTTGCAGATTACGGGCATTATTGCGGGCACGTTGCAGTGCACTGGCTGTAGGTGCGTGCAGAACCACGTTTAGATTATGGTTTTCAGCGCCTTTGATATCGGCCCAGGCTTGAACGGGAACTTGCCCTGATGGCACGCGTATTTCAGTTTTAGGCATTACATTGACTCCATTACAATTGATTTAAATTTAAAATTTAAATATTAAAAAAACCATAACAAACTGCCTGTTTATTCCTGTTTTGGCGCAGCACTGGCCACTTGCGCAAAATGCTTCGACAGCTTGCTTTTTAAGGCTGCCATGGTTATTTCACCCATATGTACATCACGCAACTGCCCTTGTGCATCAAAAAACAGCGTGGTGGGCAGCCCCCTGGCACGCACTTCCTGCATGGTACTGGAAGAAGGGTCCAGCAATATATGCTGCAAATCAAGGTTTTCAGCCGCCAGGAATTGCTGGATGGTTGCCCTGCTTTCACCTTGATTCACCATTAAAAAAACCATATCGGGAAACTGCAGCGCCACCTGTTCAAAAGCGGGCATTTCACGACGGCACGGCGGACACCAGCTGGCCCACAAATTAAGCACAATAGGTTTACCCGTATAACTGCCTAAAGACACCGGCTCATGATCCAGATTGCTTAACTGTACATCGGGTAAAGCAGTCGTTGAACGCTGCATCAGCAGCAATGCATGACTGGCTGAAAACCAAATCAACATGCCAACAACCATCCCGCTTAACACCGGTAAACGCAGGCGATGTGTGCTCCTGGTTTTCCAGAACACATACAGAATGGCAGCCAACAAACCCGCCCACCATACATAACCCCCATCGCCAATGGCAATGATAGACATAGGAGCCTGGGCGTATTCTTCCCGCCATTGAATAATGTAGGCCAAACGCGCCGCCACAAAGCCCCAGAATGCGGCATCCAGCAGTAAACTACCCGCAGTCTTGCTTTGAGTACCTGAGCGCACAACCAGTATGCGGGCAACTCCCCATGCCAGCAGCAGGCAGATTGCCAACACAATAACATAAACCGGAATAGGGCCAACACTAATCACAAC
>JAAYHN010000063.1 GCA_012735395.1 Alcaligenaceae bacterium
ATTCTTGGAGAACTCATATGAGCGGAATAATGGAACATTTGACCATCGGCTTTGGTGTTGCCTTTTCAGGGCTTAACCTGCTGGTGGCTGCTTTAGGCTCATTCATTGGCACTATTGTGGGTGTATTGCCCGGACTAGGCCCGATTAACGGGGTGGCCATGCTGGTACCCATCGCATTTGCCATGCAGCTACCCCCCGAAACCGCCCTGATTCTGCTGGCGGCTGTTTATGTCGGTGCCGAATACGGTGGCCGGATCACGTCTATCCTGATCAACGTACCGGGTGAAGCGGCTGCCGTCATGACCACACTTGATGGTTACCCCTTAGCCCGTCAGGGTTTGGCCAGCGTAGCCCTGTCACTGTCAGCCTGGTCTTCATTTATAGGCTCAACCATCGCCATTTTTGGTATTTTGCTGCTGGCTCCCCTGCTTGCCAAATGGGCGGTTGCCTTCGGCCCTGCCGAATACTTTGTTTTAATGGTTTTTGCCTTTTGCGCGCTTACCAGCCTGTTGGGAGATCAGCCCGTTAAAGGTATTCTGGCAGCCGCCATCGGCCTTGCCATTGCCACTGTAGGTGTAGATGCCAATTCGGGTGTCTATCGTTATACCTTTGATCTGCCCAACCTGGCTGACGGGATTGATTTTGTGGTGGTTGTAATCGGGCTTTTTGCGGTTTCTGAAATGTTGCAAATGCTGGAAAAACTGCTTTGTGGTGTCTCTATTGATGTTCCAAAAAGTGAACGCAAGTTATTCAACATGAAAGAAATACTCTACACCTGGTGGAGTACGGTACGTGGCGGTTTTATGGGTTTTTTCATTGGTGTTTTACCGGGAGCCGGTGCCAGCGTGGCGTCAGCGGTTGCCTATGCCAATGAGAAAAAAATGATAGAAAGCAAAGACCCCCATGCCAAATTCGGCAAAGGTGACATGCGAGGCCTGACTGCCCCTGAAGCAGCCAATAACAGTGCGGCAACCGGTTCATTCATTCCCATGCTGGCGTTGGGTGTGCCCGGCTCCGGGACAACCGCTGTCATGATGGGTGCACTTACCCTGTACAACATTACACCCGGTCCGGTCCTGTTTGAAGCGCAACCACATCTGGTTTGGGGTCTGATTGCTTCCCTGTTTATTGCCAACGTCATGCTGCTTTTAATGAATATCCCCATGGTTCGTGTCTTTGCAGCCATGCTATCCATACCGTCATGGTTGCTGGTTCCTGGTATTTTATCCATCAGTTTTATTGGAGTTTATGCCATTAATGCCACCACATTTGACCTGATGCTGGTTGCAGGAATCGGCGTGATTGGCTACTTCTTGAGGAAGATGGATGTCCCCATGGCACCACTTATACTGGGTGTCGTACTGGGTGACATGATGGAACAAAACCTGCGTCGCGCCTTATCCATTACAAACGGTGAATTTTCCATTCTGTTTGACAGTCCAATTTCCATTGGGCTGTGGATAGCCGCTATACTGGTAGCTGTTGTTCCTCCTTTACTAAGAAAGTTTTCTGGTAAAAACAGAATCCCTGTTCCCGTTAATTAACAATATATGCCAGCAAGATACTTAACCGGTTTTATTCTTGCATTATCAGGTTCATTGGCAGCGGTGTGGTTATCCATTCCGCTGCCGTGGCTTATTGGGGCCCTGTTGGTCACTGCCGTCACAAAAACGGCCGGTGTTAAAAGTGCCTCACATAATGTATTCCGTAATGCAGGCCAATGGGTCATTGGCACCTCACTTGGTCTTTATTTCAATCAGGAAGTCCTGAACATCATTGCCAACAACCTGCCTTTTATTATGGCGGGCATGATTTTTTCACTGTTACTGGGCATTAATGGTTCCCTGATCCTGAAAAAATGGGGTAAGGTTGATTTCAAAACGGCCTGGTTTGCCAGTGCCATTGGCGGTGCCAGTGAAATGTCCACCCTGGCTGAAAAACACCACGCCAGGGCCGATCTGGTTGCCTCGGCCCATAGCCTGAGGGTCATTCTGGTTGTTGTGACCATACCCTTTATTTTCAAATTCCTGGACATCACTGGCAATTACTCTGCCACCGAATCTCTTTATTTCTTTGATACCACCGGTTTTATTAAACTGATTGCGTTAACCAGTATTGCCGGTCTCATTTTCAAAAAACTTAAACTGCCCAATTCATGGGTACTTGGCCCATTGCTGGTTACAATCCTGCTAACCGGCAATGATATTGTTTTAAGCCATCTGCCACCTGAAGTACCCAAGCTGGGCCAGCTGTTTATCGGCTGGTCATTGGGTGACAAATTTGGTCCCGATTTTTTTAAGAAAGCGCCCCGTTATTTAACCGTGGTGGGTTTTAGCAATGTCCTGAATCTGCTACTGGCATTCGGGTTCAGCTATATCCTGTACCTGGTTTCCGATATTCCCTACCCTACGCTTGTACTGGGCAATAGCCCCGGTGGTATTGCCGAAATGTCCATCACCGCAAAAGTACTTATGCTGGGCGTACCCTTGGTTACTGCGTTCCACGTGGCACGCATGGTGTTTGTACTGCTGGTAACCGGGCCGTTATATTATGCATTTGAAAAATATGTATTTGGCCACTCTTATAAAAATCCTGTCAGGCAGCTTATGGCCTCCAGGAAAAAAGACAAACGCTCCTCCTGAAAACACGCCTGTCTGGACGGAAGTATTCAATAGCAAAAAACAATGGTGTTAAGCACCCGTTAAGTAAATACAGGCTATCATTTCTTATCCCGTTAAGAAAATAACAATCACTCAACCGTATTTACTATATGCCTACTCATACTCCTGCTCCAGACAATGGCAGCACTGATAATGTCACGGCGGTACGCCTGATCCCTTTCATTGTTGGTTGCGCTCTTTTCATGCAAATGCTTGATTCTTCCGTTGTTGCCATGGCATTACCCATGATGGCTGAAACGTTCAACACCTCTGCGGTCCGGATGAACATAGCCATTACCGCCTATCTTATTTCTGTCGCTGTTTTTGTACCTGTAAGCGGTTGGGCAGCTGACCGTTTTGGTGCAAAACTCATTTTCCTGCTCGCCATTATCCTGTTCTGTTTATCTTCGCTGGGCTGCTCTCTTGCCCCAGACCTGGATACATTTATCATTTCCCGCTTCATTCAGGGGCTGGCCGGTGCCATGATGGTACCGGTTGGCCGCATTATCATGCTCAGAACCGTTCCACGTGAGCAACTACTGAAGGCAACGGCTTTTTTATCCATTCCGGCCCTTTTAGGCCCCATGATAGGCCCACCTTTAGGGGGGTTTATCGTTACTTTTACCACCTGGCACTGGATTTTCCTGATTAATATTCCCATGGGTTTATTGGGGATTGTCCTAATCCTGAAATATGTGCAGGAATATAAAAAAGAAGAGCCGCCACGGCTTGACTGGATAGGTTTCCTGTTAAGCGGTATTGCCATGGCCACATGTGTTTACGGCTTCGAATCCTTGGCTAAAAATGATGGCTTTTTCAATGCCTACTTCCTTCTGCTTATTTCTTTGATAAGCGGTTTGCTGTACTGGTTTCATGCCAAACGGGTTAGCAATCCCATTATTGACTTAAGCCTTTTAAAAATCCCCACTTTTTCCATCTCGATTGTTGGCGGTAATTTGTGCCGTTTTGCCATTGGTTCGACCCCTTTTCTGCTGGCACTTTTACTGCAACTTGGCTTTAATTACTCGCCGTTATCGGCCGGTTTAATTACATTTGCAGGAGCTTTTGGCGCCATGGCAATGAAATTTGTTGCCATTCCCCTTGTGAAAAAATTCTCTTTCCGGAAAGTATTGATTGTCAACGCTGTCATTACCGGCCTGTCTATTATGGCATGTGCCCTGTTTACACCCGAAACACCGGTGTGGGTCATGATTGTGGTGCTATTTTTTGGCGGGTTTGTCAGATCCCTGGAGTTTACAGCCGTCAACACATTGAGTTTTTCCAACATTAAACCGGAAAAAATGAGCCTGGCCAGCAGTTTCTCGGCTACGGCGCAACAAGTGGGTATCAGTATGGGCATGGGAATCGCAACCGTCAGTATTGATTTCAGCATGCGTTTTAACGGCTCGTTAAGCCCTTCTATTATGGATATCAAATCGGGGTTTATTATTATTGGTACAGCATCCATTTTGTCTGCCCTGTGGTTTTACAGGCTTGAAAAATCGGCGGGATCAGGGATGTATTAAACAGTCACCAGTTTATTGGGAGTGACGTTCTTTTAAACTTTTTCTTCAATAGGCTGTCCAAAAAATGAATAAAATCAGTGATTTTTAAGTGGAATTTGACTGATTTTATTAGCAATTTTCTGAAAATAATTCATTATTGAATTTGTAAATTACTGAATAAAAACGAAAATAGACCGTCATTTATTGAAATTTCCCAAAAAAAGAGCGATGTTATTGACTAACATCGCTCTTTTTTAATAAAAACGGATTTTTTATTATTGATTCAGCTCTGCCGCAATTTTTTCAGCCAGTACCTTGATCGCTTCAAAATCGCCCTGCTCTTTCGCATGTGCCCGTACATCCTGTCCGGCATAACGTGGCACTAAATGAAAATGTACGTGATCTACGGTTTGCCCTGCTGCTTCACCATTGAACTGGCTCAGAATAATGCCATCTGCCTGGGTGACTTTCATGATTGCCGGCGCAATTTTTTTTGCAGTGACTACACATGCCTGGGCCGCATCTTCAGATAAATCAAACAGATTGGCTGCCGGCTCTTTTGTCAGGATTAATGTATGCCCGGTTGTTTGAGGCATGATATCCATCATGACATAGGTTTTTTCATCTTCATAAACCTTAAATGAAGGTGCCTCTCCCCTCAAGATTTTAGCAAAGATATTGTTTGTATCGTAAGCCATTCAAATTACCTGTAAATAGTAGTTAATTAACGGAAATAAAGCCATTTTTCAAATACTTTAACACAAATTAATCAGGAAAAATAATGTGTTTAAAGGTGTTTTTTTATATGAAAATCAGCATTCAAGGCTGTTTTCAGGGATTTGGGGCTGTGGATAAGCACTATGAGGCTTTATTGTGGATAAGTTTTGTATGAAAAGTGAAGAAGCTGCTATCAAAAAAAACAACTCAAACTTGTTCAACTTTATCCAGATTTAAAAAGAATTGAAGTCAACACCTTAAAAACAGCATAAACACCTGTTTTTGCTCAAAAAAAACAGGTTCAGGTACTTATCCACAGAGCATCTCTTTCTTTATCAGTTATATATAAAGAAAAATAATAACTAAATACTGCTTAGCACCTCTAAAGCTTTTTCCAGTGTTTCATTTTTCTTGGCAAAACAAAAACGAACCATATTATTATTAGAACCAACTGCAGAAGGATTTTTATAAAATGCAGAAACGGGAATCAAGGCAACACCGTTTTCAATAGCCAGTTTTTTTGTGAAATCCAGTTCATTACTTGAAGAAATTTCACTGTAATCAGCCAAAAGAAAAAAAGTGCCTTCGCTTTTAACCGGTTTGAAACGAGTATTCAATAATGCCTGATGCAGGAAATCATGTTTTTCCTGATAAAAACTGGATAATCCAGAATAGGTAGAAGCGTCTTTCATAAATGCAGCCAATGCGTATTGCATGGGCGAACTTACGGTAAATACAACAAATTGATGAATTTTTCGCAACTCAGCCGTTAACGCTTTTGGTGCACAACAATAACCCACCTTCCAACCGGTTATATGGTAGGTTTTACCAAAAGAAGAAATAACGAAAGTTTTGTTGGCAATATTTTCCCGGCTGGACAGGCTAAGGAATTTTTTATTGTCAAAAACAATATGTTCATAAGCTTCATCGGCAATCAAAAAAATATTTCTGTTTTTTATAATATTTTCAATTGCATCAAGATCGGCTTCTTTTAATGTTATCCCGGTAGGGTTATGGGGAAAATTTAAAATGATTAGTTTTGTTTTTGCCGTAATGGCATCTTCCACCCTATTCCAGTCAATAGAGTAAGCAGGGTTTTTATTTATTGAATAACTTAGCGGAACAAAGACAGGAATTCCACCCGCAAGTTTTATGCAAGGTACATATGAATCGTAGCAAGGTTCAATAACAATAACTTCATCACCAGGGTGCACCATACTTAATATGGTAGACATTAAAGCTTCAGTCGCACCATTTGTAACGGTAATCTCAGTGTCTGCATCATAAGCATGTCGATACAGCGTATGCATTTTTTCCGCAATGGAATCTCTCAGCTCTTTAACGCCCGCCATATGAGGGTACTGATTATGCCCGTTTATCATGGCCTCATTTACCAATGAAACCAGTTTTTCATCCGGGCTGAAGTCTGGGAATCCCTGACCGAGGTTTACAGCCTGGTGTTCATTTGCCAGCTGGCTCATAACAGTAAAAATGGTGGTTCCCACCTCAGGAAATTTGGATTTAATCATTTTATTCACAAGTTTTATATCAAAATAAAAGTTATATAAATTTTATCAACAGGGCTATAATAGCCATTATGCCTCATTGTCAGAAATGTTATAAACATTTAATACACATATATACATACTTCTTCAGAACTTTATTAACAAAGTTATCCACAATTTCATCTTATTGTTCCACGTGGAACAATTTCCCTTCTTCTTTAAGTGCCTTTTAGTTAGAGAAGATTAAATAACTGAAATTTTTGTAAATGTTCCACGTGGAACATTCGTTCTGGATTTATAATCAATAATCGCTTTTTTTGTCAGAAATAAAATGAATTACCCAAACGAATTTGATGTGATAGTTGTTGGTGGTGGTCATGCGGGTACTGAAGCAGCTTTAGCTTCTGCCCGTATTGGCGCCAGGACACTTCTTCTCACACATAATATTGAAACCCTGGGCCAAATGTCTTGTAACCCGTCTATTGGTGGGATTGGAAAAGGGCACTTGGTAAAAGAAATAGATGCCCTGGGTGGCGCAATGGCGCTTGCTGCTGATGAAGCAGGAATCCAGTTCAGGATATTAAACAGTTCCAAAGGTCCGGCTGTCCGGGCAACCAGGGTACAGGCTGACCGGGTGCTGTATAGGCAGGCAATCAGGACCCGTCTTGAAAACCAGGAGAACTTATGGTTGTTTCAACAGGCTGTAGATGACCTTATTGTAGAAGGTGACCGGGTTGTTGGGGCGGTAACACAAATTGGTCTTAAGTTCAGGGCAAGGGCAGTTGTACTTACAACGGGTACGTTTTTGAATGGCCTGGTTCATGTGGGTCTGAATAATTATTCGGCCGGACGTGCTGGTGATCCACCTGCTATCAGTTTGGGACAGCGTCTTAAAGAATTGAAGCTGCCACAAGGAAGATTGAAAACAGGAACACCACCCAGGATTGATGCGCGAAGCATTGATTTTTCTGCTTTGCAAGAACAGCCCGGTGATTTTGATCCCATACCTGTTTTCTCGTATATGGGTAATGCTGCAATGCATCCCAGACAGTTGCCATGCTGGATAACCTATACAAATGAAAAAACCCATGAAATCATCCGGGGCGGGCTTGATCGCTCTCCCATGTATACCGGGGTGATTGATGGCATAGGGCCAAGGTATTGTCCGTCTATCGAAGATAAAGTACACCGTTTTGCAGACAAGAACTCGCACCAGGTTTTTCTGGAACCTGAAGGTCTGACAACCAATGAAATATATCCCAATGGAATTTCAACCAGCTTGCCTTATGATGTGCAGCTGGAACTGGTTCATTCTTTGCCTGGGCTTGAAAATGCACATATTCTTCGTCCGGGCTATGCCATTGAATACGACTACTTTGATCCACGTGGATTAAAAAGCAGTCTGGAAACCAAAGTAATTAACGGGCTGTTCTTTGCCGGGCAAATTAATGGTACGACGGGATATGAAGAAGCCGGTGCGCAAGGACTGTTGGCAGGAATGAATGCTGCCAGGCAGGTTAAGGGAGAAGAACCCTGGACTCCGCGCAGGGATGAGGCTTATCTTGGTGTTCTGGTTGATGATTTGATCACCAAGGGGGTTACCGAGCCTTATCGAATGTTTACGTCAAGGGCAGAATACCGTCTTAGCCTGCGTGAAGATAATGCTGATTTTCGTTTGACTGAAATTGGCCGTAAACTGGGTGTGGTTCCTGATGATCGCTGGGAATTTTTCAGCCGTAAGCGGGATAATGTTAATAATGAAATTAAGCGTTTAAGCGGTATAAGGGTGCACCCCAAAACCTTTACGACAGAAGAGTCAGAAAGAGTTTTGGGTAAAGTCCTGGAACGTGATTATACTTTGCTGGATTTGCTGAAACGGCCTAATGTGAATTATGAAAGCCTGCTTAATGCACAAACAACAGGCAGTGATTCATTTGTTGCAGAGACGGCTTTAACTGAAACTGAAATAGAGCAGATTGAAATTCAGGTTAAGTATGCCGGGTATATCAACCGTCAACAGGAAGAGGTTCGCCGTCAAAGCACTTATGAAGATCAGAAAATACCAGCAGAAATGAATTACGATGAGGTTGTTAACCTGTCATTTGAGGTGCGGCAAAAGCTTCGGGAAAACCGTCCTGAAACGATTGGGCAGGCAAGCCGTATTTCAGGGGTAACACCTGCTGCAATTTCTTTGTTGTTGATCCACATTAAACGCATGCAATATGCAAGCCGGCAGAAGGCATGAGTGGCATGAGTGAACCAATAACACGTTTGTTTGAAGCGGCAAAACAGCTAGGTGTGGATATAAGCAATGAACAGGCCACTGCCTTGTTAACTTATATTGAGCAGATGCAACGTTGGAATAAAACCTATAATTTGACTGCGCTTAAAAATATTGACCAGATGTTGGTCCAGCATATTTTTGACAGTCTTTCCGTTGTCTTGCCTTTACGGCAAAAACTGGCGGGAAAAAATGCGGTTAATGTTCTGGATGTTGGCTCGGGTGGGGGTTTGCCTGGTGTGGTACTGGCTATAATGAACCCGACCTGGAATGTATGCTGTGTAGATGCCGTTGAAAAAAAGACGGCGTTTGTCCGGCAAATGTCGGGTGTCCTGAAGCTGTCTAATTTGTCTTCACAGCATATCCGGATAGAAAAAAGAACGGAGCCAGCGGTAGATCTGGTTATTTCCAGGGCGTTTGCTTCCCTGGCAGACTTTGCTTCCCTGGCAGGACAGCACGTCAATGAATCCGGTTATCTTGGTGCAATGAAAGGGCATTATATTCAGGAAGAGGTAAATGAACTTGAGTTGAAAACAGAATGGGAAGTGGTTTCACATGAAACACTTTCTGTTCCTGAATTGGATGCAAATCGATGTTTAATCTGGCTGCAGCGTAAAGGGTAGGTGATGGCTAAAGAAGTTAAATCGCTCAAGATTTTTTGTATTGCAAATCAAAAGGGCGGGGTAGGGAAAACAACAACGGCAATTAACCTTGCCGCAAGTCTGGCATCTCACAGGAAAAGGGTTTTGTTGATTGACCTTGATCCGCAGGGCAATGCCACCATGGGAAGCGGGATAGATAAAAATAGTTTAAGCTTAAATATTTATCAGGTTCTTATCGGTGAAGCCGGTATTGCCCAAGCAAGGGTGCGCTCCGAAAGCGGTAATTATGATGTATTGCCGGGCAATCGTGAGTTGTCCGGCGCCGAGATTGATCTTGTTCAAATGGATAACCGTGAACATCAGCTTAAAACCGCGATACAAGAAGTGGCTGATGAATACGATTTCATCCTGATTGATTGCCCGCCAACCTTGTCACTGCTGACATTGAATGGACTGTCTTGCGCAAACGGGGTCATTATCCCCATGCAGTGTGAATACTTTGCACTTGAAGGGTTGTCAGACCTGGTCAACACTGTGAAAAGGGTGCATAAAAATATTAATCCCGAATTGAAAATGATTGGTTTGTTACGGGTGATGTTTGATGCGCGCGTTACGCTGCAACAACAAGTATCAGAGCAGCTTGAAGCGCACTTTGGCGACAGCGTGTTTAAAACAATCGTGCCACGTAACGTAAGACTGGCAGAAGCCCCAAGTCATGGGGTACCTGGTATCGTTTATGATAAATCTTCGCGTGGTGCCAAGGCATATACGCAATTTGGCGCCGAAGTGATTAAACGGGTCAGGTTGATGGATAAGGAAAACGGAAACAGAAATGGCAACTAAAGCTACAGCATCTAAAACGACAGTAAGTAAAACCGCTGCCAAAACAACGGCCAGAAAAACGAAAGGCCTGGGGCGTGGCCTGGCGGCTTTGCTGGGTAATGACATTAATGTTCTTGATGACATCAAGAATGATGAAAAGGGCAAACCCGAACAACAGCCATCAGTAGTTGATATTGGCAAGCTGAAAGCCGGAAAGTACCAACCGCGTACCCGCATGGATGAGGGGGCCCTGTCTGAGCTTGCTGAATCAATAAAAACACAAGGGATCATGCAGCCGATCCTTATCCGTCCCCTGAAAGGGTCGGATAATTACGAAATTATTGCGGGTGAACGACGTTATCGTGCAGCCATGCTGGCGGGGCTGAAAGAAGTACCTGTGCTGGTGCGTGAAGTAGCTGATGAGAATGCGGCCATTATGGCGCTGATTGAAAACATTCAGCGTGAGAATCTGAATCCCCTGGAGGAAGCCCAAGGGGTAAAGCGTCTTATTGATGAATTCAATTTTACGCACGAGCAGGCTGCGCAGGCAATCGGGCGTTCCCGTTCCCTAACCAGTAATTTGCTGCGTTTGCTTAACCTGGCCGGGCCAGTACAAACCATGCTGTTGGCGGGGGACATAGACATGGGGCATGCGAGGGCATTGCTGGCGGTAGATGCCGCTACCCAAATCCTGTTGGCAAACCAGGTGGTGGCACGTGCCTTATCTGTTCGTGAAACCGAGAAACTGGTAAAACAGACGCTTGAAAATGAATCAAAGAAAGCGGTCAATGTTATTAAGCCTTCAGCAAACCGTGATCATGTACGTCTTGAAGAAGCCCTGTCCGATCATTTGGGTACCAGGGTTGTTTTGAAAGTAAATGCGAAAAACAAAGGGCAGTTAATGATTGATTTTCACAGCTGGGATCATTTAAATGATCTGTTGGAAAAACAGGGCTTGTCTCCTGTCATAGAAAACTGAGTTTTGTTGGCGGTCAGGTCAATCGCTGTTTTTGTGATTAAATGGAAATCCTCACCAGGATATCAAGCAAGAAGTAATAAAAACCCTTTCCCCGGAAAGGGTTTTTGGATTTTATAAGTTGGTGATGCGTAAATATCCTGGTTTTTTGTGCCTGTTTGCCGCATATAAGCAAAAAAACCACTTTATTTAATGTTTTTTATTGATTGGGCTTGACGTTGCTTAATCAAGTGTGCATAATTACACATTCTCTCGGTGGAGTGTCCGAGTGGCTAAAGGAGGCAGACTGTAAATCTGTTGGCTAACGCCTACGTTGGTTCGAATCCAACCTCCACCACCAAGAGAACCTATTCAAATTATTTGTTCTTTGTGAAGGCTTTGTTATTTCCGCTAAAACAATAACAAATAATGGGTCATGCGAAAGATCCTGCGGGTGTAGCACAATGGTAGTGCAACAGCCTTCCAAGCTGATGACGAGGGTTCGATTCCCTTCACCCGCTCCAGAAAATTGCTGGACGAACTTCAGCAAGTAATGAATTCGCCCAAGTGGCTCAGTGGTAGAGCACTCCCTTGGTAAGGGAGAGGTCGCGGGTCCGATTCCCGCCTTGGGCACCATTTTATTTTGTTTGTTATTAATCCCAAAGCACCATCTTCAGGAGTCGGTCATGGCAAAAGGTAAGTTTGAACGTACCAAACCGCACGTAAACGTAGGTACGATTGGTCACGTGGATCACGGTAAAACCACACTGACAGCGGCAATTTGTACCGTACTGTCTAAAGAGTTCGGTGG
>JAAYHN010000064.1 GCA_012735395.1 Alcaligenaceae bacterium
ATCAATTTCTTCGGAGGAGACCGATATGAAATTAAGTTTTAAATCCATGACAGCAGCCCTTGCTATTAGCGGTGTACTGGGCAGTATTCCATTGCAGGTGCAGGCGGCAGACGAACAGTTCATCCCTTTGTTTACCTATAGAACAGGTTCATTTGCGCCTTTGGGTATTCCATGGGCAGACGGCAAAATTGACTACCTGAAACTGGTTAATGAGCGTGACGGTGGCGTCAATGGTGTCAAGCTGGTTTTTGAAGAATGTGAAACGGCCTATGCGACCGATCGTGGTGTTGAGTGTTACGAGCGCCTGAAAAACGCCAAAGGTGGCGCTTCCGGTTATGACCCGCAGTCTACCGGGATTACTTTTGCGGTTTCAGATAAGGCGCCTATAGACAAGGTTTCAATTGAAACGGTGGGCTATGGCCTGTCGCAGTCTGCCAATGGCAGCGTGTTCAAGTGGAACTTCCCGCTGCTGGGTACTTACTGGACTGCAGCCGATGTGATGATTCAGGATATTGCCAAAAAACTGGGTGGTGAAGACAAACTCAAAGGCAAGAAAATTGCCCTTGTTTATCATGACTCTCCCTATGGCAAAGAGCCCATTCCCCTGTTAAAGGCACGTGCCGAAGCCAATGGTTTCGAACTGCAACTGTATCCGGTTACGGCACCCGGGGTGGAGCAAAAATCAACATGGCTGCAAATTCGCCAGAAACGGCCTGATTATGTCCTGCTATGGAGCGCTGGCATCATGACGCCAACCTCCATTCGCGAGGCACAGTCTACCGGTTATGCGCGTGACAAACTTTATGGTATTTGGTGGGCCGGTTCCGAAGGAGACGTGAAAGACTTGGGGCAGGTAGCCAAGGGTTATAACGCCATCACGATTCATAACACGGGTGAAAGCAAGGGCAGGATTTATGATGACCTGAAAACCCATCTGTATGACAAGGGTCTTGAGTCGGGTAAAGATACCAAAGGTTCACTGGCCTATAACCGTGGCATGGTTATTTCCATGTTGCAGGTGGAAGCCATTCGCGCGGCCCAGGAAAAATTCGGCAAAGGCCAGCACATGACACCGGAACAGGTGCGCTGGGGTTTCGAAAACCTGGATTTAACCACAGAAAAACTGAAGGCGCTGGGCTTTGATGAAATGCTGCGTCCGGTAAAAACCACGTGTGAAAACCATATGGGTGATGACTGGGCCCGTATCATACAGTGGGATGGTGGCAAGTTCAATGTGGTGTCTGACTGGTATCAGTCAGACAAGCAATACGTGGATCCACTGGTTAAAGCCGAGGCGGAAAAATACGCCAGCGAGAAAAAAATTACACCACGCGATTGTGCAGCAGAGTCGTAAGTAAATTGTAGTGCTTCGGGAAGCTGTAGGCTGTTGTGTCGTGCGTGCATACGCGGCCCGACAGGTGTGTGAACGGCTTCCCACCTGAATTCAGGAATCTGTATGGAAACGAAACAAGAGGCGCCAAAGGCCTTATTAGATGTGAACGGGATCGAGGTTATTTATAACCACGTTATCCTGGTTTTACGTGGCGTGTCGCTAGTTGTGCCCGAAGGCAAAATTGTTGCCTTGCTGGGCGCCAACGGTGCCGGTAAAACCACAACCCTCAGGGCGATTTCCAATTTGCTCAAGAGTGAGCGTGGTGATGTCACCAAGGGGAATATTCATTACAGGGGTGAGCGGATAGACAGCCTGACACCGGCCGACCTGGTTAAGCGGGGGGTGATTCAGGTGATGGAGGGCCGGCATTGTTTCGGGCACCTTACGATCGAAGAGAACCTGCTGACCGGTGCCTATACCAGAACCGTCAGCAAGGGGGAAATTGATGCCTCCCTTGATATGGTGTATCAATATTTTCCACGCCTGAAACAGCGGCGAAGCAGCCAGGCGGGTTATACCTCGGGCGGTGAGCAACAAATGGCGGCCATCGGGCGGGCCTTGATGGCTGACCCTAAAATGATTTTGCTGGATGAACCCTCCATGGGGCTGGCACCGCAAATCGTGGAAGAAATTTTTGAAATCGTGCGTGATTTGAATACACGCGAAAAAGTCAGCTTTTTACTGGCCGAACAAAACACCAATATTGCGCTGCGTTATGCCGACTATGGTTATATTCTGGAAAGTGGACGGGTCATGATGGACGGTGAGGCGCAGGCGCTGGCCAATAATGAAGACGTGAAAGAATTTTATCTGGGTATTGAAAGCGGCGATCGCAAGAGTTTCCGTGATACCAAATTTTATCGCCGTCGCAAACGCTGGTTGGCTTAGGGGATATTCATGAGTGAGTATTTTGATGTATTGGAGCATCGTGATGTTGAGGTGCGTGAGCAGGCATTGTTTGCCGTATTGCCCGAGGCCCTGAAAACAGCGGTGGCGCGTGCACCGGCCATTGCCGAACAACTGCAGGGCGTTAATGTGGGCGATATCAGTAACCGTAATGCATTGGCGAATCTGCCGGTTATACGGAAGTCGGAACTGCTGGAGCGGCAATTGGCCCGGCGTAATGGCGCAAACAAGGCTGATGTTGCCGCACAAAATGAAATTGAACGGGTTTTTGGGGGATTTTCAACCATAGGTTGGGGGCAGGCCTTACGGGTTTTTGCCTCACCTGGCCCCATTTATGAACCTGAAAGCGCGCGTGCCGATTACTGGCGTTTTGGCCGAGCCCTGTTTGCCGCCGGTTTCCGAAAAGGCATGCTGGTGTATAACTGCTTTTCGTATCACTTTACACCGGCTGGTTCCATGTTTGAAACGGGTGCGCATGCGATTGGTTGTACGGTTTTCCCGGGAGGCATCGGGCAGACTGAAATGCAGGTGCAAACCATTCTTGACCTGAAGCCGGATGGCTATACCGGCACCCCCAGTTTTTTGCGTTTGATTCTGGAAAAAGCCGATGCCATGGGAGTGACCTTACCTTCCATCAAGCGGGCGCTGTTTTCCGGTGAGGCTTTTCCACCTTCCCTGCAGAAATGGTTTGCCGACCGGGGCATAGAAGGGTTTCAGGCCTATGGCACAGCCGATCTGGGCCTGATTGCCTATGAAACAGAGGCGCGTGACGGCCTGGTGGTGGCCGAAGACATTATTCTTGAAATCGTGCGTCCGGGTACGACAGAGCCGCTTCCCGATGGGGAAGTGGGTGAGGTAGTGGTAACGACCTTAAACCCGGATTATCCGCTGGTGCGTTTTGGGACCGGTGATTTATCTGCTATTGCACCGGGCACTTCGGCTTGCGGCCGTACCAACAAACGTATCAAGGGCTGGCTGGGTCGGGCAGACCAAACCACCAAGGTCAGGGGCATGTTTGTTCACCCCAAACAGGTGGATGTGATTGCCAGGCGTTTTCCGCAGTTGGGGCGTGCCCGGCTGGTGGTGGCCGGGGCGGTGGGTAATGACCAGATGAAGCTGGTGGTGGAAGTGGCATCGGCAGACGCTTCAGATGAATTGAAACAGTCCCTGGTTGGGGTGGTGCGTGAAGTGACCAAGCTGCGGGCGGAAATAGTTTTTGCCGAGCCGGGTACCTTACCTAATGACGGAAAAATTATTGATGATGTGCGTTCGTACGAGTAATTTTCTGCATTTTTTTAAACATCTTTTGTTTGGTGATTTAAGCGTATTTAAAG
>JAAYHN010000065.1 GCA_012735395.1 Alcaligenaceae bacterium
GCCCTATGGAATGGTTATAATCAGGTACAAATTAAACAATTGCTTGGACATTGGGGTGCAAGCCAGTAAACAGTCAGGGAAACCAAATGGATAATTTCAGCTATTTTCTGCTTGCCATTGTGCTGGGTATTTTATTCCTTGGGGTGGGTTTAATAGCCTGGAAGCTGATTAAACGTGTCATTGGCATACCCAGGGAAATAGACCGCAGTGATATTGATTAAGCCTTCAGTGATTAAGCCTTCAGGAATGGGGCCAGCAATTCTTTGGCCAGTTCAGCCTGTTCAGCCTTGACCATCAGGGTTTGTTCGTTCAGGCCGGTAGAGACGGCACCGGGATACATTGAACTGAAATTTTTACCGCTGATAAGGAAATCAATTTCATAAGCGGTCATGAGTGAAGTAATTACCGCAGCTTCAGATTCGGACTTCAGTGTATAAACGGGAATCATGTCCATCTTAACCCTCCTTGGCTATCTGTAACAAAAATAGCGTATATTTTTCAATGTTTTAGTAGTATTCTATACGATATGGCCTGTAATGGCCCGTTAGCTGTCTTTTGTGTTTTATCCTTCCGGAGGTGTAGCATGAAAAAAGCATTCTTTCTTATCCCTGTCCTGCTTGTTTCAGGGGCCGCTGCCTTCTCTGCCAATCTGGCTGTGGCAGCAGATTTCCAGTATTCCCCTCCCCTGGAGGTCGGTTTTAAAACCACCAATAATGACCTGAAATTCCGTACCTTTGACCAGGATAAACTGGAAGAAAGAAGTACAAGGGTGACTTGTGCCGGGCCTTGTGATGATCGCAGAACGGCCATGATGTTTATGCAGCGGCAATCCTTTACCAGCCTGCCCGTTCTGACAGAAACCAAACAAATAATAAGCAATGTGTCCGTGGCCCAGCAGTCCCTTAGCGTTTCAAATGAAAGCACCAATTCCGATACGGCGGTAAATAGGGAATAGGCTTAAGTAACCGTTTGGTTTCAGGAGTGGAACGTGGTGAATTCACTGACCGGCAGCCGTGGGGTTTGCAAGGTATTGGCAGGGTGGGCGGTGTCTTCATAGCCCAGGGAAATGCCGCAGACCAGGGTTTGGTTGGCGGGAATATCCAGGTGCTGTTTGACGATGGCCGGATAGTTTGCCAGGGCGACCTGGGGGCAGCTGTGCAGTCCAAGCGCACGGGCTGCAATCATGATGTTCTGGATAAACATGCCGGTATCCAGCCAGCTACCCAGTTCCATGTCTTTGTCCAGCGTGATGAACAGGACAACAGGCGCGTCAAAAAACGCAAAGTTACGGGCGTGCTGGCGTTGCATTGCCTCTTTGTCGCCTTTTTTGATGCCCAGTAGATTGTAAAGTGACCAGCCGTTTTCCCGGCGTCGGGCCAGATAGGGTTCACGCCATTCTTTGGGGTAGTACTGGTATTCGCATTGGTTTGGGGTGTTTGCATGGAAGGCCTCAAGCAGGGCGGCCGATAAGGCATCGCGGCTTGTACCGGACACGACATGAACTTTCCAGGGCTGGATATTGCTGCCGCTGGGCGCGCGTGAGGCAGCCTGCAGCAGGGTATGCAGCAATTCGCCGGGAATGGCGTCGGGCAAGAAGCCCCGGGTGCTTTTGCGGCTGGTAATGGCCTCTAGAATTTTGTTCTGGGGTAATTGTTCGATCGTGTCCATGTATGTAATGCCTGTTAGGTAAAAAACGGACACTGTCCGTTTTTTTTATTAACGATTCCTGAAACTGGCAGGCCTTTTTTCGATGAAGGCATTCATGCCTTCTTTCCTGTCTTCCAGTGCAAAGGTAGCATAAAGCATTTTACGCTCAAAGGCGAGCCCTTCATTCAATGGGGTTTCAAAAGACCGGCTTAAGGACTCTTTCATCATCATGAGGGCGGGCAGGGAGTAAGCGGCGATGTCCCGGGCCTGGGCCAGGGTTTCGGCCATTAAGTCTGCTTTTGGATATACCCTGGATACCAGGCCAAACTGAAGGGCCTCACTGGCGCTAAGCATGCGCCCGGTAAAACATAAATCCATGGCCAGTGCCTTGCCTACTGCCCGGGGCAGACGCTGGGTGGCGCCAGCCCCTGGCAAGGTGCCTATTTTTATTTCCGGTAGGGAGAATTTGGCATTGTCTGCCGCAAAAACCATGTCACACATCATGGCAACTTCACAGCCGCCACCCAGGGCATAACCGGCAACAGCGGCAATGGTGGGTTTGCGGAAAGTTTTCAGGCGTTCCCAGTTGCGGCTTATGAAATTGTCACGATAAACATCAATATATTCATAATTTCGCATGGCGGCGATATCGGCACCGGCGGCAAAGGCTTTTTCCGAGCCGCTAATAATCACACAATGAATGCTTTCATTGTTTTCGAACTCATCAAGGCCGGCCGTCAGCCCGTTCATGACTTCATCATTCAGGGCATTCATGGCGTCCGGGCGATTGATGGTCAAAATACCTGTGCGGCCTTGTATTTCTTTCAGTACGGCATTGTTCATGGTTAAGGTGCTCCTTGTTAGCCGGGTTAATCTAGCCTGAACGCTTTGGCTTCATCACGCAAAAGGAATTTCTGCAGCTTGCCGCTTGGGGTGCGTGGCAAATCGCTCCTGATTTCCAGTTTCTCGGGGAAATACTGGTTGGCCACCTTGTTATCTTTCAGGTACCGGATCATTTCCTCAAAAGAGAAGTGGGCACCGTCTTTCAGGGTAACAAAGGCGCAGGCCCGTTCACCCAGCCGCTCATCGGGGAAGCCGACAATCGCCACGGTGGCAATGGAGGGGTGCTGGTACAGCAGGTTTTCAATTTCAATGACAGGGATGTTTTCAGCACCGCGAATAACAATATCCTTGCTGCGGCCGTTGATGCGGATATAACCTTCCATGTCTACAAAAGCGAGGTCACCGGAATCAAACCAGTCATCTTCTGTCAGGGCATTCAGTTCGGGTTTTTTGTAATAGCCAACGCACTGGGAGGCGCCACGGACAAGCAGGCGTCCGGTTTCCCCGACAGGCACTTCCCGGTCATGTCCATCGACAATTTTCAGTTCAATGCCGGGAATGGCCTTGCCATCGCTGACGCTTGATTTTTCCAGGGCACGGGCGGGTTCGGTAATGGTAATGGCGCCGTTTTCAGTCATGCCCCAGGCCGAGCAGACCGTCAGCCCCATGATTTTATGGGCACGTTCTATCACAATGGGCGGAATAGGCGCGCCAGCGCAGCAGAACTTGGTGAATTGCGGTGAACGTGGGGCACCTTTTTCGGTTGCATTGCACATGTCCAGCACAAAGGGGCTGGAAGCCATACTGAAGGTGACAGATTCGTCTTTGATAATTTGCAGGGCGGTATCGGGATTCCAGGAGTCCATGACAACCGTGGTTGAGTTCAGGACGCAGGGCAGCATGGCCAGATAGCCGTAGCCGGTAAGGTGGGCCATGGGAGAGGCGCCCAGAATGATTTCGCTGTCTTTCAGTTCCAGGGCATCAACAAAACCGTGCAGGGCCGCCATCAAGGTGTTGGAGGTGTGCATGACCGCTTTGGGTTCGCCAGTGGTGCCAGATGTGAACAACAGGATAAGGATGTCATCGGGTTCAACCGGTGTGGCCATGAGCGGTGCAGGATCGTTATTGTTTAACAGAACCTTTTCAAAGCTGTTGTCGCCTTTGCCGTCCAGCACGACAATATGCTGTAATGAGTCTATTTTAGGTAAAAGCCCTTGCGCCATTTCTTCATAATTAAAGTTTTTGAACATGGCAGGAACAATAAAAATTCTGGACTCCAGAAAGTTAAGCATATAGCTCAGTTCCCGTTCACGGAAAATAGGCATGAGCGGGTTGGCAACCGCGCCAATACGCATGCATGCCAGTGACAGGGCAATGAATTCCCAGCTGTTGGGGATTTGAAAGCTGACAACATCCGATCTTTGAATGCCCAAACGAAGCAGGGATTTGGCAATCGTATTGATGCGTTCATCCAGTTGACGGTATGAAAGGCGTACCGGAGCCTTGTTTGGGCTGTCCAGTCGATAGGAAACAATCGCGGTTTTATCCGGGTGATTATTGAGCGCCTGCTGGAAAAAGTGCTCGATAGTCCGGTTTTTCCAGAAGCCGTTTTTTACCATTATTTCTTTGCGTGCATTGATCAGGGATGTGTCAAATTTCATGGTCATGTCTCGTTTATAAGGTGTGAAGCAGATAACAATGTTTTTATTGTGAAAACCGTCCTGCAGGCTGATTGTACGCCTTCAGGGTAATGGTGGCTTAAACATCCAAA
>JAAYHN010000066.1 GCA_012735395.1 Alcaligenaceae bacterium
ATCATCCATTTCAACAGGGTAATGTTGCTGGTGAGGTATTCGATGATAGGCTCTTTGTTCAGGCGGACGGTACAACCGGCGGCAGAACGTTCGGCGGAAGCGTCGGACAGTTCGAAAGCCTGTTCAACTTTCAGGTCGGGCAGACCTTCGATTTCAAGGATACGACCGGAGAAAACGTTTTTCTTGCCTTGTTTTGCAACAGTCAGCTCACCGCTCTTGATGGCGTACAGTGGAATGGCGTTAACCAGGTCACGCAGGGTAACACCGGGCTGCATTTTGCCTTTGAAGCGAACCAGAACGGATTCTGGCATATCCAGGGGCATTACACCTGTAGCTGCGGCAAACGCAACCAGACCAGAACCGGCAGGGAAGCTGATGCCAATCGGGAAACGGGTGTGGGAGTCACCACCGGTACCAACGGTATCGGGCAGCAACATGCGGTTCAGCCATGAGTGAATCACGCCGTCACCAGGACGCAGGGAAATACCGCCACGGGTGCTGATGAAGTCTGGCAATTCGTGGTGTGTTTTGACGTCTACGGGTTTTGGATAAGCGGCGGTGTGGCAGAAAGACTGCATGACCAGATCAGCAGAGAAGCCCAGGCAAGCCAGGTCTTTCAGTTCGTCGCGGGTCATTGGGCCGGTGGTGTCCTGGCTGCCAACGGAAGTCATTTTGGGTTCGCAGTAAGTACCTGGGCGAACGCCTTTGCCTTCGGGTAACCCACAGGCACGGCCAACCATTTTTTGTGCCAGTGTGTAACCTTTACCTGAGTCAACAGGCTCAACAGGCAGACGGAACAGGGTTGATGCAGGCAGACCCAGTGCTTCACGTGCCTTGGCGGTTAAGCCACGACCAATGATAAGGGGAATACGGCCACCGGCACGCACTTCGTCGAACAGGACATCGGATTTAACCTGGAATTCGGAAATAACTTCACCGTTTTTCAGGGCTTTGCCTTCGTATGGACGCAGCTCAATGACATCGCCCATGTCCATTTGGGAAACGTCCAGTTCGATTGGCAGTGCGCCGGCATCTTCCATGGTGTTGTAGAAAATAGGCGCGATTTTACCGCCCAGACAGACACCGCCAAAATGTTTGTTTGGTACGAAAGGAATGTCTTCACCAGTGAACCACAAGACAGAGTTGGTGGCTGATTTGCGTGAAGAACCGGTACCCACCACGTCACCCACGTAGGCAACCAGATGGCCTTTTTCTTTCAGTGATTCGATAAATTTGACAGGACCGCGTTTGCCATCTTCTTCGGGTTCGAATGCAGCGCCTTCACGTTTGTTTTTCAACATGGCCAATGCGTGCATTGGAATGTCGGGGCGGGTGGTGGCATCGGGGGCGGGAGAGAGGTCATCGGTATTGGTTTCACCGCTGACTTTGAAAACGGTAATGGTTAAGCTTTCAGGTACTTCAGGGCGGCTGGTGAACCATTCAGCGTCGGCCCAGCTTTGAATAACGGCTTTGGCGTTTTCATTGCCTTTATCGGCTTTTTCCTTGACGTCGTGGAAGGCGTCAAACATAAGCAGTGTTTTTTTCAGGGCATCGGCAGCGATGGAACCCAGTGTTGGGTTGTCAAGCAGTTCGATCAGGGGACTGATATTGAAACCGCCCAGCATGGTACCCAGTAATTCTGTTGCTTTTTCAGGAGAAATCAGGGGGCATTTTTCTGTGCCGAAGGCAACAGCGGCCAGATAAGAGGCTTTTACTTTAGCTGCATCATCTACACCGGCAGGAACACGGTTAGTAATCAGATCTAGCAGGAACTCACCTTCTCCGGCTGGCGGTGCTTTCAGTAATTCGATTAAATCAGCGGTTTGCTTGGCTGATAAAGGTAGAGCGGGGATGCCCAGCGCAGCGCGCTCGGCAACGTGTTGACGATATGATTCCAACATGACGTAACCTTAAAAAAAGTATTAGAAACAACACTGATATTATAAGGCTTTTTTAGGCGTATGTCTTATGTCTTATATAAGAGTTAAATAAATGAAACAAAAATGATTTTTTAAGCCAGGCGCGTACAATATCGCAAATGCAGATCGTGTATAGTATTTATTGTTACATATTTAATTGTTTTAATTCAAAGGTTCAAAGG
>JAAYHN010000067.1 GCA_012735395.1 Alcaligenaceae bacterium
CCGTACTTCGCTTGAATTGAATAGACATAATGCCTCCTTTGTGGATGTTTTTTATATTTTTATTTGAACCCAAAACATACCACTTATTTGGTTTTATGTCTGGTTTTATGTTTGGAACAAAACCGGGTAAAAGCGTCATAACTTAAACCAGCGGCATTGAATGACAATTTTTCAGCATCCAGCGATTGCAGATATTCAAATAAGTCATTTTTTATTTCATGTGGGAGCATTTTTCCTGTGAAACACCATTCCCGGTTATCCATCAATGCCGCTATATATCCATCTGCAAAAGTCTGTTGCTGTAAGCGGGTACGCCCTGCAGGTGCATTGTCAATACCCCCCTGAATAGCTTCAATTAATGCTTGCCCGCTTATAAGCCCGATACGGTCAGCTTTGGCCTGAAAGGGAAGCAGGAGGATAAAACTGAATATCAATATATTCCATAATCCTGGACTGCATTTTGACTTATTCATATATATTTAAAATAATTTACCATAAGTAATTTTATGGAAAAAATATTACATAAATATTAAATCAAATGTGATTATCTTCAATACCGCCGTTTCAAATCATCCAGATAACGTCTGTCCCGTTTGGTGGGGCGGCCATGCAAGATGGTATCGGCAGGCTCATTGGCCAGCTTTCTTCTTTCCTGCTCTGCTTCACGGGTCTGGATGCTTTCAGGGGTTTCTTCGTACAGCAATTGCGCTACCGACGCCGGGCCGCGTACGGCACTTAGGGCCTTGACTTCCACCACCCGGTGCATCCGTTCCTGCCGGATGGTAATTTTGTCGCCCACCTTGACCTCCCGGGCGGGCTTGGTGCAAGACTGTTCATTCACATCTACCCTGCCCTTGCCAACCTCGGTGGCGGCCAGTGAACGGGTTTTATAAAAACGGGCGGCCCAAAGCCATTTATCAATACGCAGTTTTTCCAGCGGGTTCATTTTTAACATTACAATAATAAAAATCTGATAATCATATTATAGCGATCAGCAACTACCCAAAAGATGCTCTCCATGAAAAAATTACTCTTGGCCGCGCTTGCCCTGTCCGGGCTGTTCTTTCAACCCGCCGTGAATGCGGCTGAAGTGGGCTGTGTCAGTACCACCTGGCGTGTGGTGAATAACGACAAAGTCTGTGTGCAATCTTTCAATGACCCGGATATTGAAGGCGTAGTATGCCACCTGTCGCACGCCCAAACCGGTGGTATTTCAGGTGCTCTGGGCCTGGCAGAAAACCCCTCCCGTTTTGCCATTTCCTGCCGTCAGGTTGGCCCGCTTAAAGCCAGCAAAACCATCCCTGATAAAAAGGAAAACATTTTCACCCAGCGCATGAGCCTGCTATTCAAAGACCTGAATGTAACCCGCCTGATAGACAAGCCCAACAACACCCTGGTTTACCTGGTGGTGAGTGAACGGGTGATTGAAGGCTCACCCTACAACAGCATATCGGGTGTCCCCCTCATGCCCTGGGGCGATAAAATGCCCGAAGTCACGTTTAAAAAGTAACAGGCTTACAGGCGGGGCTGCCCTTTAAAGCCCTGCCAGCCAGAAAAGCAAACCACAAACACCACGCAATGCCCCTTTCTTCTATTTACCAAGCCCCACTTGATGCACCTTTCTGGACTCCCTGGAAAACCGCGTTCCCCACCCAACAGGAAGCAGGCAGCATAGAAAACGTATCTGCCTGGCTAAACCGGATTCGCCCGGAAAACATGCGCCTTAGTTTCGTGCCGCAGGAGCAACTTCCTGCCGGTATGGCTTATGAAACCTACATTTACCAAACCGGTAATATCCCCACCCGTGACGGCCTGCACGATTTTTTCAATGCACTGTGCTGGTTTACTTTCCCCCAAACCAAAATATGCCTTAACCGGCTACAGGCTGCGCAAATAGAACAACTGGGCATTACCCAGGCCCGTGGCACCATCAGGGACGCCATTACGGTAATAGATGAAAACGGTTTTCTTATCCAATGCCCCGATGAGTTATGGCAAGCCCTGCAAGACAAACAATGGCAAACCGCCTTTGTTACCCTGCGCCCACTGTGGCAACAAAGTAAAGTCATCGTATTTGGCCATGCCCTGCTGGAAAAACTGCTTAACCCATATAAAGCCATTACCGCCCACGCCATCAGGATACCCGACTCGGTTAAGTTGCCGGACCAGGCTGTGCATACCACTCATGCAGGGGAAGCGGTAAAAAACAAGCCAGATCCCAATACCCCCGCCATTTTTTCAGAGGCCGCCATCCAGCTGGCAGATGAATATTTGGCGAACTTCCTGACAGCACAAACCCTTCAAAACAAACCGTTTATTCCCGTACAAATTTTTGGTATTCCGGGCTGGCATAAAGACCAGACAAAAACAGGATTCTACGAAGACCACAAAGTGTTCAGGACACCCAATAAAAAAGGCGAACAGGTCACTCTTGACCCATCCGCCCCACAAACAATGTAAATACAAAAAATTAACCCGCAGCCGTATAAGACGTTTTTACTGCCGTATAAAACTCACGCGCATAAGAACCCTGCTCCCGTGGACCATAACTGGAGCCCTTGCGCCCGCCGAATGGAGCGTGATAATCCACCCCTGCGGTAGGTACATTCACCATCACCATCCCCGCTGCCGAATGGCGTTTGAAATCGCTGGCATACTTCAACGACGTTGTACAAATACCCGAAGACAGGCCAAATGCAGTGTCATTTGCCACATGCAAAGCCTCATCATAATCACGCACACGGATAACCGAAGCGACCGGCCCGAAAATTTCCTCACGGTTAATACGCATCGCATTATTTGTTTCCGAAATCAGTGCCGGGTTAAGGTAATAGCCCTGCGTATCACGCTCCGGCAAATCACCGCCACACACCAGCTGCCCGCCCTCTTCCTGGCCCAACGCAATGTAACGCAGGTCCTGCTGCAACTGATCTTCACTGGCTACCGGCCCAATATCCGTACCCTGGCGCAAGGCATGGCCAATTTTCAAGGCCGCCATCTGCCGACTCATTTCCTCGATAAAGGCATCGTGAATACCCGCTTCAACAATCAGGCGGCTGGAGCCGGTACAACGTTGTCCGGTAGAATAAAACGAACCCTGAATGGCCACAGATACAGCTGTTTGCAAATCGGCATCATTTAAAATGACCAAAGGGTTCTTGCCCCCCATTTCCATTTGTACCTTGGCACCACGCTGCATGCAAGCCAGTCCCACTTGCCTTCCTGTTGACACTGATCCGGTAAAGCTAAGCCCCCTTACCTTGGTTGAGTTGGCCAGCGTATTACCAACCCTGGAACCCGGCCCCATGACCAGATTGAAAACCCCGGGCGGCAAACCACCCACCCGTGCAATAATTTCCGCAAGCGCCCAGGCACTGCCCGGCACCAAATCAGCCGGTTTGAAAACAACCGTATTTCCATAAGCCAGTGCCGGTGCAATTTTCCAGGCAGGGATGGCTAACGGGAAGTTCCACGGCGTGATAATACCGATCACACCTTCCGGCTCTCGGGTTACTTCAACAGAAACGCCCGGCCTGATCGCTGGTAACAGCTCTCCACCGCAGCGCAATGCCTCTGCCGCAAAAAAACGAAAAATACGTCCTGCCCGGGTCGCTTCACCAATACCTTCGACCAGTGTTTTACCCTCTTCCCGCGACAACAAATAACCCAGTTCCTGGGCCCGTGCCAGAATTTCCACACCAATACGATCCAGTGCATCAGCCCTTTGCTCGGCCGTCCAGCTTGACCAGGATTTTCCCGCCTCAAAAGCCGCATCAATGGCCATTTGTGTCTGCACTTCATTGGCGCCTGCGTAAACACCAATGACATCCGACAAATCCGATGGATTGATATTTTCTTTTTCCGTCTCCCCATTGACCCAGTCACCGGCGATATAGTTGTAATGAGGAGAGTGATTTGTATCAAGTACTTGTTTCATAGACTTATTCATTTTATGTTGAGTCATTACCAGGCACTGGTATACAGCGCCAAGGCATCATCCGGGGTAATGGGGCACGGATTATGTGCCAGCAAACGCTGTATTCCCATTACATCTTTGGCCAGCATGGGCAAATCATCCCGGCTGACACCCACATCCTGCAAACGTTGGGCATAAGGCATTTGCGCAACCAGCTCACACACCACATCAACAAACACCTGTGCGGCCTCACTGTCTGATACGGTATTAAGCTCGGGGCGAATACTGCGACCCAGCAAAGCATAGGTAGCTTCCCCCGCCACCAGATTGAAACGCAGGATATGGGGCAACATCAAAGAATTGGACAAACCATGCGGAACATGAAAACGTACGCCTAACGGGTAGGCAAAAGCATGTACCGCCCCTACCGAAGCATTGGAAAACGCCATCCCTGCAAACAGCGAAGCCAACAGCATCTGCTCACGCACCTCCAGATTCTTGCCATCCTGTACCGCTGGCAGCAAATTGCCAACAATCATTTGTGTGGCCTTGACCGCCAGCAGGTCGGAAAGCGGATTCCGCTTAAGGTGGGTGGACAAGGCTTCAATGGCATGCACCAGGGCATCAATCCCTGTTGCGCCCGTCACTGCTGGCGGTAAAGCGACTGTTAATTGAGGATCCAGCAAAGCGATATCGGGTAATAAAAAAGAAGAAACCACCGGCTTTTTCTCATCACTTGGGGTGGTAACCACTGAAATAGGCGTCACTTCAGAACCGGTTCCGGCAGTGGTCGGAATCTGGATTAATGGCAAACGCGGCCCTTGCGCCACACTCACGCCATAAATGGCAGACAGGGCTTGCGGAGACTTCACCAGCAAGGCAACCAATTTGGCAGTATCCATGGAACTGCCACCTCCAAAACCAATAACACCATTTGCGCCCGCCTTGCGTGCGGCGGAAGCGGCTTCTTCAATCACCGCTTCAGGAGGATCAGCCTGCACATCGCTGTAAACAGTCACTTCAATCCCTGCCGCTTTAAGAGAGTCAAAGGCAACATTTGTTAAACCTGCCTGATGCAGGCCATTATCAGTAACAAAAAAAGCATGGCTAATGCCCAGATTGTTGGCAGCTTCGCCCAAGTCCGAGCATGCTCCACTATGACAAATAATACGTGGGGTTGTTTCAAAACTGAATGAATTCATAGTCTAAAATCCTGGTGGGTTTACCGGAATAACCGGTAAACAATGAAAATGGATCAAATAAAAAACGGCAAGCGAAAGCCAGTCAACTGTCAGAACAATTGCAGAAAACGCAAATTCACACGATGAGCTTCCTTGAACCCATTGCGGACAGACAAATCCCGCCCATAGGTTGCGGTGATTTGTTGCGTGGGACTGAAAAAATACGATCCACCAAACTGAATCCTGTTGGTGGACTGACGATCATGCTGGCGAACCCCGTCCACACGGTTTTCTCCACCGCTGATACGTTGCAATCCAATACGCACATCGGCCCCAGGAGCAAACTTGTAACGCACAAAAGATTGCAGGTTATATAAGGGGCGCTGCTTGCGTGTCTGGCCCAGGCTGCCATAATCATTATTCTTGCCATGCCATTGCACATCTGCCACCAAGTCCAAGGTAACCTTGTCTGCGAGCTGTTGCACATAACCCGCCTGCAATACAAATTTCCAGCGATTTTCACCAATATTCAATGGCTTGTTTTTACTGTATTGGCCAGTCGGGGCAAACACATAAGGCGCAATACTGAATTGGCTTTTTGCGCCCGCTTCGTTAAACCATAATGGGGCAGATAAAATTACATCTCCCATACCGTTCTGGTGTCCCAAAGAGGAAATATCCCGACCAGCATCAAGCCTGCCAAAAGGTAACAAAATCTGGGGTGCCAGCGTATAGGGACCCAGCTTCATATAATGAACACCGCGTAAAATGCCAATATCCGATGTCAGGCGGGGCTTGCCGGGCAAACGACCACTGTCGGCATAAACCTCATCACGCACCGCATGCTGGTAATAAACCAGGAACAGGTTTGTACCGGCAGGCGCAACTTCAAAGTCACCGGCGTCCACATCAAGCGCGTATGCCAAAGGGGACAAGACAGCGTTCGCCAAAAGGAACGCTAGAATCCTGTTGATTTTCAATTTATGTCTCCTGATATTTTTGTAAATACATTAATCTGCACACAAAGCCTGTTTACACACTTCTTCCCGTGAGCAAACAGGCCCGGTTTTTAAGGTGTACCGGCATGACCAACGTCAACACGGGTAGCCAGCATTCGGCCTTCACGCTCCACCTTGCGTGCTCCTTCATCCCAGTCCGGAGCTGCACACATGAACAGCGTTTTGCCATCTTCACCGCCCAGCGCTACAGCGAAAACACCTTCAGGATCGGTTTTCACGGTTTCCAGAATTTGCCCACCTTCGGCAATACGTACCGCACGTTTGTTCAAGGTGTCAGCGAACCAGACCGCACCGCTGGCGTCCAATGCCAGTCCATCAGGGTAAATCGTGGCCTGTTCAAGCCGTTTAGCCAAATCAGCCTCATTCCCCAAATCACCAAAGCAGGCAAAGTCACGACGTGGCCCCAAAGTTCCGTCATCCAGAATCTCGAACTGTGAAATACGATTACCAAACAACTCATTCACAATCAGGTTTTTTTCATCGGGCGTCACTACCATTCCATTGGGAAAATGAAGCCCCTCCGCCACCGTTTGCGTACTGCCATCAGGACGCACCAAAATGACACTCGCTGGTTCATGAGGTGCTCCTCCCATCAAATCAAAACCGAAATTGCCCACATAGGCATTACCATTGGGCGCCACCACCATATCATTGGCATGCCCTCCACACAGATCCCACAAGTCAGCATGCACAACCAGCTGCCCATCTGTCTCCTGGCGCAATACTTTACGGTCTTTCATGGAAACCACCAGCATACGTCCGTCAGGAAGCCAGCCCAGACCGGAGGGTTGGTGCTCTATATGCACAACTTTTTCTGTCGAACCATCTTCCTGAACGCGATATACCCCGCAGGTGTAAAAGTCTACAAACCACAATGCCCCCTGATGCCAGCGAGGCCCTTCCAGATAAGTAAAACCACTGGTCACGACATTTATTTCACGTTGAATCATTTTTAAGTCTCCTGTACAAAAGCACTGGATACAGTGCCTGCCATTAAAATTTCTTAAGCTATCCAAAGTTTTTTACAACAGCAAAAAACATAGCCAATAGATATAAAGCAAGAACCATGCCAGCGCCAAAATAGGTAAAACACAAGGGTTTCCCCGTAAAAAAATGCCGTTTTTTATTATTAAAAACCAAAACAGTCCCATCGTCGGACACAAGTGTTTCATCTTTTTTCCAAGCCCAACTATCTTGATAAACCCAGGTAAATCAAGGCTCTTGCCCGATATTAATGAAACATGTATGCTTGTTTGCCTGCGCTAAACAATACAAATGAATACAAAGAAGGAGGCAACGTATGGCTATAAAAAACCCTTATCTGGGTTATGACAAAGATGTACGCGCCGTTGGTAATTTATGGGAACGGTTCCAGGCTGGCCTGGTCACGCCCAACGAAACAAACAACCCTTATTACCAACTGCTGCTGCAAGAATGGCAGCGCTGTACAACGCTGGGCGTTGACCTGGCCATGACCAGAGCCCGCAGGCTGAATGATGATGAATTCCATGAGCGCCTGCTTGCCAGTCAATTAATGTTGGAAACCTATCTGCCAATGATTGAGAGCGTCAGCCCTTTTCTGGATGACCGCTCCTCTGGACTGATGCTATTAACCGACGTATCAGGTTGTGTATTGCACATGGCAGGTACCCACAAAGCGCTGGAGAATGCCGCAACACAATCTGGCATTGTGATCGGTTCAAATTGGGATGAAGCCCAGGCAGGCAATAATGGCATGGGTTCGGTACTGGCCAAGCAACAACCTGTACATGTCTTTGCCACCGAGCATTTTTGTGAAAGCTTACAGCGCTGGTCATGCTCTGCCGCCCCCATATTCGATATGGACGGCCAAACAATCATTGGCACCATCAACTTCACCATTGATGAAGCGGTATTCAAAGGAGATGCCCTGGCATTAACCGTGTCCCTGGCCCATTCCCTGCAAGGAAGACTGGCACTTCAACGTGAACAGGAACGCAACAGGCTGCTGGCCATATTCGAAGAACAAAGTGGCAAAAATCCTCGTGACAAAATACTGTTAGACCGTACTGATCGCCCGATCAGCCACACCCCTACCACAGAAGGGCATGAACTTGCCATGCGCTGGCGTGCTGGTGAAAGAGATCATGAAAGAATAATCCAAAGCATTGAAATAAAATCCCCCGTCACCGGTGAACATATGGGAAAAATCCTGCACTTTGCGCCACCCAAACCCCAGGGTTATGAACGTGTTTTCCAATCTGCCGGCACCACATTAACAGTGACAGAACCACAAACATACCGCTTCGGTCAGTTTCAGTCCCGTGACCCTGAAACAATTGAAATGCTGGAGGCTCTGGAACGGATTGCCCGTGCCGACATCAACGTTCTTTTACACGGAGAAACCGGAACAGGTAAAGAACTCATTGCCAGACATATTCATGTCGCCAGCCCCCGACACAACGCCCCTTATCTGGCGGTCAACTGCGGGGCAATCAGCCCCGAGCTGCTGGAAAGCACTTTTTTTGGTTATGTACGCGGCGCATTCTCAGGAGCCGATCCCAAAGGCCGTGCCGGTTACTTTGAATCGGTAGGCGAAGGGACCCTGTTTCTGGATGAAATTGGTGAGCTACCACTGAATATGCAGGCAGCGTTACTTCGCGTACTGGAAGATGGCAGTTTTCTACGGGTAGGCTCTTCTACCCCACAATACGCCAAGTGCCGTATTATTGCGGCAACCCATCGCAATCTGGAAGAGCTGATTGCCCAGGGCCAGTTCCGCCAGGACCTGTATTACCGCCTTAAAATTGTCCAGAAAAAAATCAAACCCATACGCGAAAGGCCATGCGATATTCCCCTGTTGGCCTCACATTTTAAAGCGGCCTTAAAAGAAAAGCACCAGTTACCCGACGTACGCATCCATCCCGACGCCCTAACGATTATGCAACAGTATAAATGGCCAGGTAATGCCCGTGAAATCCGTAATGTTATAGAAGCCGCATTGATTTGTTCTGATGGCGATATTGTGGTTGAAAGCCTGCCACCTGAGCTTTTTACCAAACAAATTGAGACTGACAATAACACCTTGCCTGAACCGGAAAAAAAGGATCTCTACAATGCAGGAACTGACTACGAACGGCAATTAATTATAGGGCTGCTGCGAAAATACCGTAAAGTCAACCATGTTGCCAAAGTTTTAGGTCTGGCCCGTTCCACACTTTACAGAAAATTTGCCGAACTTGGAATTGACCAGCGCGAACATGTTAACGACCAACTTGATTAACCGTCTCCCCCACTTTTTCCGTGTTCAGTGGGGGATTCTGGCAAAGATACTATATCCGGCTGGTACCGCATAATCGGGCAACTGCCACAAAAGCCCGTATAGCCGGTGAGTTTTCCCTGCTCCGGTACGCCATCGCCAAATACACCCTTTCCTGAAATTCACTGACAGGCCTGAATACAAGCCCTGGCTGGCTGAATAAACGGATGGACTCTGGCACCACCACAATGCCATAACCTGCTGCCGCCAGACTGGTGGCGGTAATAAAATCATTAACACGGTAAGTGGCGGTTACCGGAAAACCGGCAGCGGTACTCAGGCGACTAAGCACTTGCGCAAACCCCTCGGCTTCATCAAACTGGGGCGCAATAAAAACCTGGTCACGCAAATCGGCCGCCTGCAATAAAGGCTTACCGGCAAGTGGATGACTGTCGGGCATGGCCACCATTAACGACTCACCATGAACGATAACGGCCTCTACCCCTTCCGGATAATAACGCCTGGGGCGAATCAAACCCACATCTATTTCCGTTGACTGCAGCGCCTGCAACTGCCTTGGCGTTTCCATTGCCATCAACTGCATATGCACCTGCTCATGTCCTGGCCGAAAACTTTTAAGCATATGCGACAGCAAACCCGACGTCACAGCCGATGCCACATAACCCAAACGTATATTCCCGCTTAACCCTTCAGCTGCCAAACGGCCAACCTGCTGGGCCCGTTCCATATGGTGCAGGGTTGCCACCGCTTCGTCATAAAGCAGCTTGCCCGCATCAGTCAAGGTAATAGGCTGACGCTTGTTCCTTTGCAACAAACGGACACCCAGCTCCTGTTCCAATTGCTGAATTTGCACGCTCACTGCCGATTGTGCAATCCCCAGCCGGTCAGCAGCGCGGGAAAAATGCAATTCCTGGGCAACAGCCACGAAATGCTCAAGTTGGCGGTAAGTTAACATTTCTTTAATCTGATATATATATATAAAAATAACTTTTAACTCATAGATCATATCAATAAATTCAATTCTAATGAATACATTATTTAAATTAAAGGAGTTGAATGATGAATGCCCCACTGCCACTGAACCTGTGTTCAAACACCAACTATGAAATTTCCCCTCACCCCGACCATCCCCGCCTGCTGCACCTGCGCCTGAACCCCCAGGCCCTGCGTGGTTTTCTTGACAATGTCCGCCACATTGACGTGCAAAACCTTGAATATGTGCCCTTCATGCGTTTCCATCTGGCCAAGACACTGCTGGCACACATGGGAGAAGAATTTGGAGCTACCCTGCAGCGTATTGTCAAGGATCGCAAACATGGCGGCTTCACACTGGGCCTGGAAAACACCAGCAACAACAGTGAAGATTTCGTGAAATTCGGTACGGCTATTGGCCACCTCCTTGGCCCCGGCAACCATGACTCCATGTCAGGCACTTACTACGCCCGCTTTCTGGTAAAACACACCGATGCCAGTGATTCCTACTTGCGTCAGGCCTACCGTCTGTTCACACTGCATACCGATGGCACCTTTGTTTCCGAAGCGACAGACTGGTTATTAATGATGAAATTCTCTGAACTGAATGCAATTGGTGGCGAATCACGTTTTTTGCATCTTGATGACTGGGAAGAATGTGAGCAGTTTGCCCAAAACCCTCTTGGCTCCCAATCCATGCTTTACAAGGCACCCGGCTCTAAAAACGTATCGGAACAGGTGGAGCGCCCCGTCTTTTTCCTGGGGGAGTATGGCTTGTCTGTATCCTTTATTGACCAGTTCGTACAACCCCAAAACAGCGAACAGGCCGCCTACCTGTACGAACTGAGCCAATCAATGGAAAATTCGCCTGGCACAAAAACCGTCTCTTTGCCCGTTGGTAACCTGGTGGTACTTAACAACTATTTTTACCTGCACGGTCGCGCACCCTTCGAACCGAACGAACAACTGCACCGTGAATTGATGCGCCAGCGTGGCATGTTTGCCAAATAAGCTTTTAAAGCCAAAGCAAGCCGACAATCTTTTGGTACCGCTTATAAAAATATCATAAAAACAGTTTTCATTCCATTTTTAAAGAGCGCATCAGGCGCTCTTTTTTATGTCGTACAGTCGCAGTCGCAGCGAAAGTCTTGGACAAAAATGTCCTGAGCCTGACACCGTCTTCTGTCTCAGCACCTTTAAAACGCCATATTTTTACGGGGAAACCCTTTATTTTCAAACTTAAAAACATGGCACGGTTCTTGCTTAATTACTGACAACTGATCTGCATAGCCATCACTATGCAATAACTTTCAGTCTGGTGGCACACCATCTGGGTGATCGCAACCAATTTAAATTTAAATCAATCAGGTATTTAAGGAGACTAAGATGATTCCTATGACAACAGAACAGCTGGGCATGAACAACTCGATTGACGACAAGCTGGATATTCTACTTATCGGTGCCGGTTTTACCGGCCTGTATCAACTGTATCATTTTCGAAAACAGGGCTATCGCGTCCATTTAATTGATGCCGGCTCGGATGTAGGCGGTGTCTGGCATTGGAACTGCTACCCAGGTGCCCGGGTTGATACCCACTTCCAAATTTACCAATATTCCATGCCGGAACTCTGGGAAAAATTCGACTGGAAAGAAAGATTTCCCAACTGGGCCCAGGTTCGAGAGTATTTTTACTTTGTAGACAAAGAACTTGAATTAAGCAAAGACATCACTTTCAACAGCCGCGTACAATCTGCCCGCTGGGACGAAAAAAACCGCGAATGGACCGTCTACTGCGTTGGACACCAACCAATTCGTGCCCGTTTTGTAATTGCCAACCTGGGCTTTGGCGCAAAACCCCACTTGCCTGCAATCGAAGGTATAGACACATTTAAAGGTGCAGCCCACCATACGGGTTTATGGCCGCAACAGGGTTTGGACATGGAGGGCAAACGGGTAGCCGTCATTGGCACTGGTTCCAGTGGCGTTCAGGTAGCCCAGGAAGCGGCATTGAATGCCAAACAGGTTACCGTATTCCAGCGCTCTCCGAATTACGCTTTACCCATGCACCAACAGCAACTAAGTCCGGAAGACAATCGTCGCTTGCGCAAAGATATGCCCAAAGCTTTTGAAGCGCGTGGGAAATGCTTTGGCGGCTTCGATTTTGATTTCATTCCAAAAAATGCCGTGGAGCTGTCTAAAGAAGAACGTGACGAAGGCTATGAAGCCTTATGGAACGCAGGTGGTTTCCTTTTCTGGTTGGGTAACTATCAAGATACTATTTTCAGCGAAGAATCGAACCACTATGCCTATCAGTTCTGGCGTGACAAAGTCCATGCCCGCGTAAAAGACCCTGCCGTAGCAGAAAAACTGGCGCCGGCCAAAGCGCCTTATCCATTTGCCACCAAGCGCCCTTCGCTGGAACAGTGGTATTACGAAATTTTCAACCAAAACAATGTCAAGCTGGTTGATATGAATGAAACCCCTATCCTGCGTCTGACTGAAAAAGGCATAGAAACTGCCGAAGGCGAAATGGAGTTTGATATTATTGCCTTCGCAACCGGCTTTGATGCAGTGACTGGCGGCATTACCAGCATTGATTTTCGCAGCACTGAAAACAAAACCTTCAAGGAAGTTTGGGCTGACGGGATACGTACCCAGTTGGGCATCGCCACTGCCGGTTTCCCCAACTTGCTGTTTGGCTATGGGCCCCAATCCCCCGCTGGATTTTGCAATGGCCCTTCCAGTGCCGAATACCAGGGAGACCTGTTGGTAGAGCTGATGAACTATCTGCGTGACAACAACATCACCCGCATTGAAGCACAACCCGAAGCACAAGAAGAATGGCGCAAGCTAATCGCAAATTTCTGGGAGACAACCCTGTTCCCACGTGCAAAATCATGGTATGCCGGTGCCAACATTCCAGGTAAAAAAGTTGAAAGCCTCAACTTCCCGCTTGGCTTACCCACCTATATCAGCAAGTTCAAGGAGAGTGCAAACCAGGGCTACACGGATTTTGCATTATCCAAATAGGCTTGTTCAGTTTTGTTGACCAGATCCCCCATGGACCTAACGGTTTAATGGGGGCATCCATCCCCATCTGAATTAAATACGATGGCTGAAGAGTGCCACTCATTTATAGTTAAAGCGTTATGCATCCTGTCGATGCAGCGACTTCGGCGCGCAGCGGCGTCGGAGCAAAGCGGCAGGATGCATAACGCGCTGCCAGAAAAAACCAGGCAGTCAGGCCTTGATACATTGTGGCCTTGCCAACAAAAACCGAAAACCTATCTAAATCACCCCAAACGCCGAAAGCGACTTATACAACATATACGCACTAATCGAAAACAACAAATAGGCAAAAATCCGTTTCAGACGGTCAACCGGCCAGCTATGCGCACACTTCGCCCCCACCGGCGCCAGCAACACACTCATGGTAATTAACACCAGCAAGCCCGGCCAAAACACATACCCCAGCATCCCGCCCTGGATACCGATTTTTTCAATACCCGAACTGATATAACCAATACTATTGCCTACCGCAATCGGAAACCCCAAGGCCGCAGACGTTGCCACCGCATTGCGGATGGACACATTACACCTGACCATAAACGGCACCGACAGAAAACCGCCACCGGCACCCACCAGGCCGGAAATAAAACCGATACCGGTACCCACCGCCGTACGCCCTGCCACCCCCGGCAACTGGCGTGAAGGCTTGGGCTTTTTGTTACGCAGCATATTCATGGCAGAATAGCCCACAAAAGCGGCAAAGAACAATGACAACCAGGCCATGCTGATAAACTTGAAAGCCACGCCCCCAGCCAGCAGGCCACCTAAAATAATGCCAGGCACCATGGAAAAAACAACCGGCCACATCACTGCCCCTTTTTTATGATGGGCCCGCATGCTTGACAGCGACGTGAACACAATCATGCCCATGGAAGTGGCAATCGCGGAATGCACCACAATGTCAGCCGGCATCTTCTGCCAGGTAAACAGCATGGTCAGAAACGGCACCAGCACCATCCCCCCGCCCACACCCAGCAAACCGGCCATAAAACCGCCAAAAGTACCCAGTGCCAACAGGGCCAGAATCATTGTTATTGTTAAGGTCATAATATTGCTACTTTAAATTTCCTGATAAAAACTGCTGCAAGCGGGGGCTTTGGGTATCGTTGAACACCGCATCGGGCGTACCCTGCTCTTCTACCGTCCCCTGATGCAAAAACATCACCTGTGAAGCCAGGTTGCGGGCAAACCCCATTTCATGCGTAACCACAATCATGGTTCTCCCTTCTTCCGCCAATTGTTGCATAACCTTAAGCACTTCACCCACCAATTCCGGGTCCAGGGCCGAAGTGGGTTCGTCAAACAGCATCACCTCGGGCTCCATTGCCAGGGCGCGGGCAATGGCCACACGCTGTTGTTGCCCACCTGACATCTGGGATGGGTACTGTTTTTCAACGGCAGTGGCCAGCCCTACTTTGTTCAGGTAATGGCGGGCCCGTTCAATCGCTTCATTCTTCTTGATACCCAGCACCTGGACAGGCGCTTCAATGATATTTTCAAGGGCCGTCATGTGCGCCCATAAATTAAAATGCTGGAACAC
>JAAYHN010000068.1 GCA_012735395.1 Alcaligenaceae bacterium
ATATATTTTTTTCAACTAAAATAGGCACTACATTAAACCCTGATTCACTTTATTTCCATAGGATTTATTTATACATGAAAATCGCAACCTGGAACGTCAATTCACTCAAGGTCAGGCTGCCGCAAGTGATTGCATGGCTACAGGAAAACCCGACAGACGCCCTTTGCCTTCAGGAGCTGAAGCAGGAGACAGACAAGTTCCCACTGGAAGCATTTACAGAACTTGGCTATCACTGCGCCTGGACCGGCCAGAAAACCTATAACGGTGTTGCCATTATATCGAAGGCCGAACCTGCCGATATTATACTGAATAACCCGCATTACCCTGACTTGCAACAAAGACTGGTCAGCGTTACTTTACCCTCTCCTGTTGGCGATGTACGCATTATCTGTGCCTACTGCCCTAATGGCAGTGCACTGGACAGCGATAAATATACCTATAAGCTTGAATGGTTTGATGCCTTGCATAAATACCTGGAAGAGCAGCTGCAGCAGTACCCCAATCTTGCCATTTTAGGAGATTATAACGTAGCGCCCGAAGACCGGGACGCACATGATAAATATTCTGGCGACATTCTGGTGTCCCCTCCTGAGCGTGCGGCTTTCCAGCGCCTGCTTGATTTAGGCCTAAGCGACTCATTCCGTTTATTTGAACAGGAAGAAAAAATGTTCAGCTGGTGGGATTACCGCATGATGGGATTCAGGCGCAATGCGGGCCTCAGGATAGACCACATCCTGCTGTCACCGGCGTTAAAAGAATACTGCACGGCATGTATTATTGATAAAGAGCCCCGCAGAAACGAGCAGCCCTCGGACCATACGCCTGTTGTTGCGACCTTGACTTTTTAAGCTTGCCAGCTTACAGGTTCCCACACCGGGGTGAACTGCCCCCAAAAATTGGACACCTGTTCAACTTTTGGGGGCAGTTCAGGGCGTGGGAAGCAATCGGGTGGGTTTCGTCCAAGGCCTACCCCATTACCGCTATTGCATCAATCCCCGTCCTGGATTTGCTGCTCAAGCGCACTGGCCTGTTCTGGACTGCTCATGGGAACAAACAAATGCCCTGTTTGAATGGGGCTGCTAATACCCAGGATAGACACCAGTTTATTATTCATGGTGACGGTCAGGCTTTTGCCCACATTATTTCGGGTAAAGGCACTTAACTTTTCACTACCATAACCTGAGAAATGCAAATCGACAAAAGCATTACCGGAAGCATCCACTTTGGCGATCACATTCTGCAAATCATTACGGGTCAGGGTTTGTGACGGATCTACATAAACCAGCTGGCCACTTTGCTGAACCGGTATAAAGCCACTGACAGGGCTGGTGGAAGAAACGTAAATAACCAAAGAAGACGCAACGGCTGAGGGCGCTTCTGGCAAACTTGGCGTAACAGGAGGTTGCTCTGCCGGCAACACTGGTACATCTCTCATTAAGGTACCACCCTGCTGACGCTCAGGGAACAGGTCAATAGTTTCACAACCAGCCAGAGTTAGCGCAAACCCCATTGCTGAAAATTTAAAGAATCTTTTTATATTCATGTCATTCCCGATAAATATTAAAGAAAGCGTTCATGCCCTTTTAAATAACGCCACTGCCCCATGGGTAAATCAGCCAAAGTGACATTGCCCATCCGGACACGTTTAAGACCCACCACTTTTAACCCAACCAATTCACACATGCGGCGAATCTGTCTTTTTTTGCCTTCATGCAGAATAAATTTCAACTGATCGTCGTTTAACCATGAAACTTCTGCCGGACGCAAGGCCTCGCCATCAAGTGTCAAACCATGATTGAGCAGTTTCAGGCCATTGCTGCTTATTCTACCTTCAACACGTACAAGGTATTCTTTTTCCACTTCAGAATCTTCACCAATCAACTGTTTGGCAATTCGGCCATCCTGTGTAAGCACCAGCAAACCCTGGGAATCAATATCCAGGCGCCCGGCCGGTGCCAGGCCACGCAAATGTGATGGCTCAAACTTCTGGCGGCCTTTATCAAACTGTCGCTCTGGCGTGATCAAGGTTGCCGCCGGACGATAGCCGCCCTCTGCCTGCCCAGATACATAACCTACCGGCTTGTTAAGGATAATGGTAACCCGGGCCGTTTGCCTTGCCTGGGCTGCCTTATCCAGCGTAATGAGCTGGTTTGGGTAGGCCTTGGTGCCCAAGCCCACAACCTTGCCATCAAGCTTGACCCATCCACGCTCTATATAGGCATCTGCCTCACGGCGCGAACACATGCCCTTTTCAGACATAAGTTTAGAAATTCTTACTTTTTCCATTTATTTCTCAAATTTTTTTTCATATTTAACTCAAACATGAGTTAAATATTGATATATTTCATCTATAAAGAAATGAACACACGTTGTAATGAACACTTATATAGATAATCAAAACTGGTTACTTCTGCCACCACCCAAACTGGATCATATACAAAAGCAATGGTTATTTCGTCCGGGCGCACTCACTAACGGCTTAAGGCAACTGGGTAATGTCAACATCAGGGTTCTGACTGAATGCATACAAAGCCTTCCACCCGATGAAGCCGGCACCACCCGGCAAAAAACATCAAGCCCGGTTTGGGTCAGGGAAATATTAATGTCCATTAATAATGTGCCCGCCGTTGCCGCCCGCAGCCTGACACCCCTGAAAGCCTCTCATGGTACATGGAAAGGCATCAGGCAATTACAGACACGCCCGTTGGCCGATATTCTTTACAACGATCATTCTATTACACGTTCAAATTTCGAGTGTGGTTTCGTTAAAAGAACCATGCCCATTTACAACACGCTTGAACAGGTATTGCAGCCAATGCCTGCCAGGCTGACCCTTGCCAGGCGCTCTACTTTCTGGCGGAACAATCTGCCTTTACTGGTGACCGAATGTTTTTTACCCGCATTCTGGAACGACATTATTCCAGAGTCAGGCAAAATAAAAGCATAACAGCAGCACTGATTTTCAATTTTTTTAACCTCTGCCCAAGATAGCAACCAGGTTCTTCACCATAACGCTTTCAGGGTTACAGGGCCTGGTCGTCTTGTTCACCGGGCCG
>JAAYHN010000069.1 GCA_012735395.1 Alcaligenaceae bacterium
TACCATCCCTGCTGCCAATTTTGGAAATAGCCTGCTCCAGCTTCTCAGGAGATTGAGTATCAATCAAGACATCAAGCTGACGAAAATTTGAAGCTTCAAGAACAGTAATAGCACCTGCATTTGTGAGATGAATACGCATGATAGTCTCCTTGGGTCGCAACCCTTTACCTTAAACGACAGCCGCCGGGCTCACTTCTTTCTGAATAGCAGGGATAATTTTTTCACCCCAAAGCTCGATTTGTTTCAGCATTGTTTTTTGATCAAAATCACCCAACTGTGTTTGCAAGGCAATATGTTTGGGTTTAAGGATGCTGATTTCTTCCAGTAACTTGTCAATCACCTCGTTAACCGAACCCACTGGCAGGTTTTTACGCAATTCATCAAGAGTGACATCTTTTTCAGAAGGCACCTCTTTAATCATGTAGCCGTCTTCAGACTGGGCGCGGCGATATTTCAGGCTTTCCGAAATACGGCGCTGGAAACGTGCACAATCAAGATAAGCATCTATTTCAGCCTTATTATCAGAAGCATAACCACATCGCAGGAAACCAAACTTGACGTCACGATCCAGATCTCGACCATTGTCTTGCGCCACTTTTTCCAGACGACTACGCAAATCACGGATTGCATCAGTACCATTCAGCAAGGCGGTTACGAAAAGGTTGTGATTCTCACGCACGCCACGGCCTAGCGCAACCGGGTTACCCGAAGTGACCCAAATAGGTGGCATTGGCTGCTGTTCGCAGCGCACTGCAATTGAACTTGGTGGAATAGACAGGAACTCTCCCTGATACTCGAACGATTTCTGTTGCAGCCCCATAGGAATAATATCCAGGAACTCATTATAAATTTTGAAAGCGTCCTCCATTTTGACGCCAAAACGCTCAAATTCAAAAGCCTGATAGCCTGAACCAATGCCCAGGTCAAGACGCCCATTGGAAATGGTATCGACAAAACCCACCTCAGCCAGGAAGCGGGCCGGATGATACAACGGTAAAATACAAACACCGGTTCCAAGACGAATATTTTTTGTCACACCAGCGCAATGTGCCACCATCATCAAGGGGGAAGGCGACAATGAATAATTGTTAAAGTGATGTTCTGCATACCAGGCATTGCTAAATCCGGCCTGTTCTGCCATGATGGTTTGTTCAACCGAGTTACTGATAACCTGCTGAGAGGTCTGGTGATAGCCACGCTGCTGAGCGAGAATAAATACTCCGAAGTCCATGAGAAATCCTTTTTTCTGTGTATTGATTGACATATATCAATATTAATTACAATCAAAAATCTATGGAATAGGCAAAAATAGATTATCTGTCCTGCAAAATATGCAGGAATTAAAGATCAATATTAAATTACAATCAAAAATATGCTTAATAAGCAAAAATAGATTGTCTATCCTGCAGATTTTGGAGCAATAATGGATCGTCTTAAAGCCATGGAATATTTTCTGTCGGTTTCCCGCAGCCGGAGTTTTACCGAAACAGCTCGCCAGTTTGCTGTATCAGCCACCTCTGTCTCTCGCCTGATTACCGATCTGGAACAGGAACTCAACGTAAAATTACTATTGCGCTCAACCCGTCAGGTTATGCTGACCGAAGCCGGACAAGAGTATGCCCATCAACTGGAAGATATTCTATGGAGTATCAATCACGCTCACAACAGTATTACAGCCATCAGCGCCTCTCCTCAGGGCCTGCTACGGGTTCATTCACGCGTCATGTTTGGAGTGGGTGTCCTGACACCGCTTATAGCACGCTTTCGCACCCAATATCCCGATATTAAAATTGAACTTCTTCTGTCAGAAACCCATGCTGATCTGCGTCAGCAACAAATTGATATTGATTTTCGCATAAGCCCTCCCGTAGAGGCAGGACTCAAACGCCGCATCCTGTTCAAAAGTGAACGTTACCTGGTTGCATCACCAGATTATATTTCCACTATGCCGGAACTGGTCACCCCCGCACAATTAAGCAATCATGCCTGCCTTTGCTACCAAAAGCCGGGGGAGCGGTATATCTGCTGGTATCTGTCTGAAAAAGGAACGAAAGAAGTCACCATGCAGCCCAGACATATCAGTAATAACGGTATTGCTTTGCTGGAACTTGCACGGTTAGGTGAAGGTATCGCCCTTCTGGATGACTATACGGTCGCCAACGACATTGCCCAAGGACGCCTGGTCCGCCTTCTTCCAGAGTTTCGGGTTACTAACTCTTCTTTTGAAGACGGTATTTATGCAACTATCCAGGACACCCCGATTATCCCCGCAAAAATTCGCACATTTCTGGACTTTGTCGCCTCAGAGGTATCTGGCCACGAGCGTCGTTTCCTTGCCTACAGACAAGTGGGAGGCTAACTATGCAGGCATGCAAATACGGGTTTTCGAAAGCGCAAACCCTTGCATGCCTGTACCGCGAATACGCAAAACCATGCCATCGAAGGGTCCATCTGCCCGCAAACGACCGCTATCGCTAATACTTGTTACAAACAGCTCATCAAGATCGGTCCCACCAAAACACAATGAGGCCGGATGTGCGACTGGCACATCAATTTTATGCGTGAGTTTACCGTCAGGACCGAAACGCGCAATGGCACCTATATGGACAAGAGCCGTCCACAACCCGCCCTGTTCATCAAAACAACAACCATCAGGACCGGAATCATACATGCCTGTATTAAGGAAAGCACGGCGATCAGTCAAGCTCCCATCCGGCAAAATACCATAAGAAAAAATGCTACGGGCACTGCTATCACTCACATAAAACCTGCCATCCAGTGGACTGACACAAGGCCCGTTGGTGACTCCAATTCCTTTGTCCTGCCGCTCAAAAGAGGTATCTCGCGCCAATCTATAAAGCCCCCCCAAGGGGGCCTGTCCCTCTTCCCGAAAAACATGCATGGTGCCAACTACAAAGCTGCCATCGGGCATTGCTTCCCCATCATTCAAACGCATGTTCGGGTGATGCTCATCAAGACGCGCAATGACCTCCAACTTTCCTGAGACAGGATCAAAAAGAGCTACTTCCTCTTTAAGCGCCACCACCAAACGGCCATCAGCATTCAAGGCGAATGATCCGGCTGGCGCTGGCACCTTATAAGTCAGGACAGGCTCTCCTGTTACCGGATCAAGCAGGTAAATATGACCTGCCCTACCATCCATGAACCAGAGCTGCTGTTTTTCAATATCCCATACAGGACACTCACCCAAGGCAGCCCTGATCGTTCCGACAGATTCAATATTCACCATAATTCAAGCTTAAAAAATTTACTTAATTACGATATTATTATCACGAATGATTTTTCCCCAGTAATCACGATCGGCCTGGAGCTGGGCATCCAGTACTGTCGGCCCACCCGCCTTTTCAGTCTGCCCATTATCACGTAAAAGCTTACGGAATGATTCACTTTGTACCGTTTTAACTGCTGCTACAGACACAGCCTCAATGTCTTTGACTGGCGTTCCTTTAGGCGCATGCAAAGCTGTCCAATAGGAAGCTTTTAACTGCGGATACCCCAGCTCTGCTACGGCAGGAATATCGGGAAAGGCAGGATCACGTTGATCAGTCGTCAATGCCAGGATTTTCAAATTGCCCGCATTGTGATGCTCAATCAGGGCAATAGGAGTCGCATAAGCCAGATCTCCACGCCCTGCCATTAAATCAATCAGAGATGCCGTGTTATTTTTGTAGGCCACCGCAGTCAACGGTATTCCAAACACCTGGGACACTGTCCGGTTATACAAGTCAGTGACACTGCCTGGCCCCATTGTGCCCGCCATTAACGGCTTGCCCGATTTTTTAGCATGAGCCACCAGCTCATCCAGAGAGTTAACCCCCAGCGACGTTGGCGTTGAAATGGTTAAGGGCCCTTCAAATAGCATGGCAACAGAATCAAAACTGTCAAAATCATACTGTAAATCAGGGCGCAGCATGATATTTAAAGAAATTGGTCCAGTACCTCCAAGGAGGAAAGTTGTGCCATCAGGACGTGAACGGGCCACATATGAAGACCCTATAATGCCATTGGCGCCCCCTTTATTTTCAACAATAACGTGACGTCCCAGCTCTTTACTCATGCCCTCTGCCAGCAAACGGGCAAAACTGTCATTGGTGCCACCACCTGCATACGGCACCACCAGTGTGATGGGTTTATCATTGGCCTGCGCATAAACAGGCTGAAACATGCTTATAGCCACACTCATTACTGCAGTGACAAAACTGCGTCGGTTCATATTGCTCATCTATATTCCTCCAGAACATTGTTATGTAATTGGACATGACTATAAATTTCCTGTTAGCCATGGCTCCCAACCGTTAGCAGTCGGAAAACACGGCAAAGAATTATTTTCATCTGTCCATGGTTTTTTGAAGGAACAATCATATAATTGATTTAGATCAAATTTTACCCCACAA
>JAAYHN010000070.1 GCA_012735395.1 Alcaligenaceae bacterium
GCAGATAACTGCATTTTAAAAAACCTTATAAATAATATAATAAATAATATTAATGATAATTATTATTATTTATATTTAAATATATTGCAAGTCAATTGATATACATCAAATAAAATTTATTAATCATGGCAATTAATGAAATCGAAACAAAAATGCAATAAGATATGTAGCTAAGCGCTTTGTAGCGCCCTCTATCTAAGTAAAAAAACAGAAGTCTCTTACTTTCGGCACACACCTCTAAAGCGTCTCTTCACAGACCAAAAGGACATATTAAATGGTCAAAGACACCCATAAACCTGAAACGGCCATGGATCAGCTTGATCAACGCTTTCAGGCATCTATTGCCAAAGCCACGTTATCCATGTCACCGGTACAGGGCTTACTCAGTTATATTGACTGGTCAAGGCACCTTGCCATTTCACCAGGCAAACAACTTGAGTTACTGAACCTGGCCATTACACAAAACCTGGCCCTTGCCCAATATGCCCAGCGCACCCTGTCAGTTGGCATACCCGGCACCCCCTCTCACAACACCAACCTTAATATTGAACCGCCCATTTCCGACAAACGCTTTGCAGGCGATGCCTGGAAACAATGGCCGTTCAATCTGATGCAACTGTCTTACCTAATGGCCGAAAACTGGTGGGATGAGGCCACCAGCGATATTCGCGGCGTGTCACAGCACCATCTTGATATCGTCCATACTGCCGCAAAGCAAACACTTTACGCGCTTTCACCCAAAAACTTTGTGTTCAGCAACCCGGAAGTACTGCAAAGAACCATAGAAGAAAAAGGCGCCAACCTGTTACGTGGCAGTTTCAACGCATGGCAAGAGTTCATGCGCCAATATACCGGGGCAGCCAACCCCAAACTGGAAAATTTCAAAGTTGGCGAGCAGCTTGCAGCCACGCCCGGCAAGGTCGTACTGCGCAACCAGCTTATGGAGCTGATTCAATATACGCCCACCACCCGGCAGGTTCATCCCGAGCCCATATTAATTGTGCCGGCCTGGATCATGAAATACTATATTCTTGACCTGTCCCAACACAATTCCCTCGTCCGTCACCTGCTTGACCAGGGCTACACCGTATTTTGCATTTCCTGGAAAAACCCCGGTGTTGAAGAACGCAATATGGGTATGGATGACTACCTTTCCATGGGGTTCTTTGAGTCACTCAATGCCATCAACAAAATCACCGGCCAACAAAAAATTCACGCGGCCGGCTATTGCCTGGGCGGTACCCTCTTGGCTATTGCCGCTGCCGCCATGGGCAAACAGCAAGATGACCGTCTGCTGTCAATCAGCCTGTTTGCCGCACAAACCGATTTCAGTGAACCCGGTGAATTATCCCTGTTTATTGATGACAGCCAGCTGGCCATTCTTGAAGCGGAAATGGCAGATATAGGCTACCTTACCGGAGAACAAATGTCCGGTGCCTTCCTGCTGTTGCGATCCGATATGCTGATCTGGTCCCGTTATATCAAAGAATTCCTGCTTGGTGAAGAATCCAGCTATAACGATTTAATGGCCTGGAATACCGATACCACCCGCATGCCCGCTAAAATGCATTCCCAGTATTTACGCCGCCTGTTCCTGCACGATGACCTGTCAGAAGGACGTTACCCAGTCAACGGCAAACCCGTATCCCTGACCGATATTCATGCGCCTGTATTCTGCCTGGGTACGGAAACCGATCATATCGCACCCTGGCGCTCGGTCTACAAAATACACCAGCTATGCAGCTCTGAAATTACCTTCGCCCTCACCAACAAGGGGCATAACGCAGGGGTTGTCAGTGAACCGGGCCATAAAAACCGGCATTACCGCGTTTTGTGCCGTGGCAAAAACGAGCCTTACCTGGGCCCTGACGAATGGCTTGCACAGGCCACCTATCAAGAAGGCTCATGGTGGAACAGCTGGTTCAACTGGCTCGAAAAACGTTCCGGCAAGCCCGTTTCCCCTCCTTCCATGGGCAATCCCGAAGAAGGCTATCCATTACTTTGTGACGCTCCTGGCGTTTATATTTTTGAAAAGTGACTTTAATTGGAGTTAGATACATGACCGCAGTCAATAAATCAGTCAAACGTACCGCATTGGTTACCGGTGGCACAGGCGGCCTGGGTTCGGCCATCGCCCGCGCCTTGCACGATGCCGGCCACACCATTCTGGTGACCATGCGCCCCGGCAAAGACTACTCTGACTGGTTAAACAAACAGCGTGAAGAAGGCTATGATTACAAGGCTTATGTCGTTGATGTTGGTGATTACGATTCCTGCGTTGCCGCTGCCGCCCAAATGAAAGCCGATGGCCACCATATTGATATCCTTATCAACAATGCCGGCATTACCCGTGATGCGAGTTTTCGTAAAATGGACAAGGAGAAATGGGATCAGGTGTTAAGCACCAACCTTGACTCCATGTTCAACATGACCAAACCACTCATTGAAGACATGCTTGCCACCGGTTGGGGGCGTATCGTCAATATTTCATCTGTTAACGGCAGCAAAGGCGCATTCGGGCAGGCCAATTATTCTTCGGCCAAATCAGGTATTTATGGCTTTACCAAATCCCTGGCCCTGGAGTTTGCCCGCAAAGGGATTACCGTGAATGCCGTTTCACCCGGTTATTTGAATACTGAAATGGTTGCCGCCGTGCCCAAAGAAGTCATGGATGCACAAATCCTGCCGCAAATCCCGGTAGGCCGTCTGGGTGAGCCATCTGAACTGGCTGCACTCATTGCCTTTATGTGCAGCGAACAGGCAGGCTTCATGACTGGCGCCAATATTGCCATGAATGGCGGCCAGCATATGTATTAATATTTTTTATTAATACCTTGAAATGCAAAAACAGCACCTTAAACCACATCAAGGTGCTGTTTTTTTATATGCAAGGCAAAGCGGGTAAAGCCGCCTGCGCCTGCATTACCCTGGAAAATTTCAGGCCAGACCTTCGGCTTTCAGGGTAGCCACCACAGCCGGGCGCTGGGCAATGCGTGCCAGGTAGCCTGTGATATTTTCCCATTTGCCAAGGTCAAACTGAATATGTCTGGCCCAGCCCAGCACCGTAAACAGATAGGCATCAACCACAGAAAAAGCATCCCCCAATAAATACGCTTTTCCTGCCAGATGCGCATCAATATAAGCCAAACGTTTTTCAAGATTGGCCAGGCAAATATCTTTCCATTCCTGGGGTGCCGCCGGATTGAAAAAAGGACTGAAATTTTTATGAACTTCAGACCCGATAAAGTTAAGCCAGCTTTGGGCATGATAACGTGCCACTTCCCCATTTGCCGGAATCAGCTTGCCGGAAGTGTCCCGGTCACCCAGATACTGCAAGATGGCGGGGCATTCGGTTAAAATATCACCGTTATCCAGCTGCAAGGCCGGCACATAACCTTTGGGGTTAATGGTTAAGTAGTTGGTACCGGTTTCGGTTATTTTTGTTTTAAGATCAACCGTTTCAGTTTCATAATTAATGCCAAGCTCTTCAAGCACGATATGCGATGCCATGGAACATGAGCCGGGTTTGAAAAACAGTTTCATTGAATAATTTCCTTGTTTAATTAAATAAAAACATACCAAAACTATGTTGTGAGCGGGTTTTCAGTAACAACTATAC
>JAAYHN010000071.1 GCA_012735395.1 Alcaligenaceae bacterium
AGTACTCGCCCGTACCGGATGCACTAAAACACTTAAACGTAATCTTCAAGCGGTGGGCAAGTGCACACCAGATTCCGGTCTCCATAAGCATTATCCACCCGCGCCACCGGTGGCCAATACTTGCTTTCCGGTGAAACCGAATGCGGATAAGCCGCCTCATTGCGTGAATAGTCATGTTCCCAGGTATCTGCCAGCAACATCCGGGCGGTATGCGGTGCATTCACCAGCACATTATCCTGCGCATCAACCTTACCCTTTTCTACCAGTTCAATCTCTTTGCGGATAGCAATCATCGCATTGATAAAACGGTCCAGTTCCTTCAGGCTCTCGGACTCGGTGGGTTCAATCATCAGCGTACCCGCCACCGGAAAACTCATGGTAGGTGCATGAAAACCGTAATCCACCAGGCGTTTGGCCACATCGTCTACCGACACCCCGCTGCTATCCTTGATGGGACGCAAATCAAGAATACACTCGTGCGCAACCCGGCCATTACGGCCAGAATACAGAACAGGGTAATAAGGCGCCAAACGCTTGGCAATATAATTGGCATTCAGCAAGGCCACCTCGGTCGCCTGCTTCAGCCCTTCCGCTCCCATTAAGGCGATATACACGTAAGAAATGGGCAAAATACTGGCAGAGCCAAACGGTGCCGCCGAAACCGGCCCGACGGCCATGCCCTCGCCCCGGCCCTGCTCATTCAATACCCCCGGCAAATAAGGGGCAAGATGCGCCCGCACCGCCACCGGCCCGACACCGGGGCCTCCGCCGCCATGGGGAATACAAAATGTCTTGTGCAAATTAAGATGGGACACATCTGAACCGAACAGGCCCGGTTTGGCCAGCCCCACCATCGCATTCATATTGGCACCATCCAGATACACCTGCCCACCGGCCTGATGCACCAGCTCACAAATTTCGGTAATCGCCTCTTCAAACACGCCATGGGTTGAGGGGTAGGTAATCATTAAGGCGGCCACCGTATCACCCAGCTTTTCCAGCTTGGCTTTCAGGTCTGCCACATCAACGTTACCATTGGCATCGGTTGCAACAACAGCCACATCCATGCCCGCCAAATGGGCAGACGCCGGATTGGTACCGTGGGCGGAAGCCGGAATTAAACAAACATTACGCTGATGCTGCCCATTGGCCTGATGATAGGCCCGGATTGCCAGTAAACCGGCGTATTCGCCCTGCGCACCGGAATTGGGCTGCAGGCTGATAGAGTCGTAACCGGTAATTTCACACAAAGCCACCGACAAACGCTCAATCAACTGGACATATCCGGCAGTCTGGTCACGCGGGGCATAGGGATGCACATTGGCAAATTCCGGCCAGGTGATTGGAATCATTTCTGCCGTTGCATTCAGCTTCATGGTGCAGGAGCCCAAAGGTATCATGCTACGGTCAAGTGCCAGATCCTTGTCGGCCAGCATACGCAAATAGCGCAGCATATCGGTTTCAGAGTGGATGCTGGAAAAAACCGGGTGCGACAGGATCGCGGTTTGCCTTGCCACATTATTGGGCACGAACACATCCAGTTCGGCATAAAGGCTTTCCACATTAACGGTTTCTTTACCCAAGCCTGCGGCAATGACACTAAGCAACTTCTGAAGATCGGCCAATGTAACGGTTTCATCCAGCGAAATGGCAAACTCGTTATTTGCCGGCTGGCGCAAATTGATTTCTGCCTTAAGCGCGGCTGACACCACATTGGATGCCTGGGCCGATTGCACATGCAAGGTATCAAAAAAAGTAGGGTTAACCGTTTCCAGGCCCAGACGGGCCAGTGCCTCTTTTAACACCAGCGTACATACATACACACGTTGCGCAATGGCACGGATCCCGTTAGCCCCATGATATACCGCATACATGCTGGCCATGACGGCCAGCAACACCTGGGCCGTGCAAATATTGGAAGTGGCTTTCTCCCGGCGGATATGCTGCTCACGGGTTTGCAGCGCCAGCCTTAAGGCCCTGTTTCCCTGGGCATCAACCGAAACGCCAACCAGACGTCCGGGCATATTGCGCTTATAGGCATCCTTGCAAGACATGAAACCCGCATGTGGCCCGCCAAAACCCAAAGGCACGCCAAAACGCTGGGCGCTGCCTATGGCAATATCGGCCCCCCACTCGCCCGGTGCTTTCAGGATGGCCAGGGCCAACAAGTCGGTCACAACGGCAACCACCGTGCCTTTGGCCTGCAAAGAGGCGGTTAATGCAGAATAATCCACCACCCCGCCCAGGCTGTGCGGGTATTGCAGCAAGATGCCAAAGCATTCTGGTACTTCCTGCTGTTCATCACCGCATACCAGCCCTATTCCCAGCGCCCCGGCACGGGTACGTACCACCTCCAGCGTTTGCGGGTGACAATGTTGCGACACAAAGAAAACATTACTTTTAGACTTGGAAGCCCGTTTGGCCAACGTCATGGCCTCGGCCGCTGCTGTTGCCTCGTCAAGCAGGGAAGCATTAGCCACCGGCAAACCGGTAAGATCAGCCACCATAGTCTGGAAATTCAGCAGGGCCTCAAGCCGGCCCTGTGAGATTTCTGGCTGATAAGGGGTATAGGCCGTGTACCAGGCCGGGTTCTCAAGGATATTACGTAAAATAACATTGGGCGTGTGCGTACCATAATACCCTTGTCCGATGTAATTCCTGTACAGTTTATTGCCGGAAGCAATTTGCTTCAGCTCGTGCAGAACATCGGTTTCACTGCGGGCATGGCCCAATGCCAATGGCTGGGCGGTACGGATACCAGAGGGTACGATTTCCTCTATGAGGTCATCAAGACTTTCTGCCCCGATAACGGAAAGCATTTTTGCCTTTTCCGCATCGCTTGGCCCCACGTGCCTGCCAATGAACTCCTGGGATACCTCTTTATGTGTACGCAACATAA
>JAAYHN010000004.1 GCA_012735395.1 Alcaligenaceae bacterium
AGACTCGCCTGGCGCTGGAAAACTTCACCGGCCTCAGTGCCGAAGCCGTGCGGCAAGACTTCCATGCCACCGTGTATCTGTCCGGCCTGGAATCGCTACTGACCGACACGGCGCAGGCCATGCTGGATACCAAAGCCACGCAGTATCCGCAAACGGTGAACCGGGCGGTATCGTTCAACGCGATCAAAAACCACGCCCTGGATTTGTTGCTAACGAGTGGACTCAAAACCGACCAGCTGCTGGAGCAGCTGACCGCGTTATTTCTGACCAATCCTTGTCTGGAACGGCGCTATCGTAATCCACCCCGTAAAAAAACATCATCAAGGGGACTGTTGAGTTTTCATAAACGACAGAAAAAACATTGTTTTTAAATGGATTTTTCTTAACTTAATGGCAGTGACGCAGGAGCGTGGGAGCGAGCAGTAAGTACGTCACCCTGGGTTTATTCTGGGCTTGGTTCCCATGCTCTGAACTGACCCCCTAAAGTTGGACACCGATTCAACTTTTGGGGGTCAGTTCACTCCCGCGTGGGAACCCATAGCGCGAGTAACACAAGCCTGACGCAATGATTATTGCCGCTTATTACTTAAATCACTGGGCAGGGTTGCCAGCCAGGCGGAAATATTCACAATATCTTCAGCAGACAGGTTCTGGACCTGCACGGCCATGATGGGGTTTTTGCGAATATTTGAAGAGGCCGGCGCATTACGGGCGCCCCTGGCATACGCATTCAATGCGTGCTTAAGATAATCTTCGTGCTGCCCCGCCAGAATCGGGTACATGGGTGCGACTGATGATGCGGCATCCGCACCATGACAGGCTACGCATCCTTTCGTTTCAAAAGCCGCTTTACCCGCAACCAGATCGGCCGCATGCGCCACACCGGAAATAGCCAGAACCATGCCCGATAACATTAAACTTACCTGTTTCATGAACATGTCTCCGTTATTTGAGTTGTGAGTAGTAAGCGGCCAGGTCAAGAATATCCTGGTCAGACAGGCTATGGGCAATCGCGTACATTGACGGGAAGGAACGGGCTCCTGATTTATAATCTTTCAATGCAGTCACAATATATTCCGCATTCTGGCCGGCAATTTTGGGCACACTGTAAACTTCGGGAAAACTGGCGCGATACCCTTCTATTCCATGACAGCCGATACACATGGATATTTTCCCTTTGGCTGCTTCTATGTCTCCGGCAGGAGCAGCCTGCTGTGCAGCTGCCGGCAAGGCAAAGGCACAAGATGTCATAATGGCAAGCGCAGTTATGCTACGCTTCAACGGTTGCTTCGTCATATATTGCTCTTCTTGGTGATTGTTAAAACTTTTTAATTAAAAACAACGAATAGAGCTACGAACGATTGATTGTACGATACTTACTATCAATTCGGTTTAGTATTAAGCTTTGATATATTGAACCCCTATTTTTATGTTGCAGGATGGAAATGGATATACCTAAAAACCCTAATAGCACAACAAAATTCTCGGGCACAGACCGTTATATTGCGACCGAAGACCTTAAATTGGCCGTCAATGCCGCCTTAACTTTACAGCGCCCATTGCTTATCAAAGGCGAACCCGGCACCGGTAAAACCATGCTGGCCGAAGAAGTTGCCAAAGCGCTGGGGCGCGACCTGTTGCAATGGCATATCAAGTCCACTACCAAGGCACATCAGGGCCTGTATGAATATGATGCGGTTTCCCGCCTGCGCGACTCCCAGCTTGGCGATGAGCGGGTCAAAGACATCCGCAACTACATTAATAAAGGTGTATTGTGGAAGGCATTTGAATCAGACACCCCCTGCGTGGTATTGATTGATGAAATTGACAAGGCGGATATTGAATTTCCCAACGATTTGCTGCGTGAACTGGACCAAATGGAATTCCATGTTTATGAAACCCAGCAAAACATTGTGGCAAAACACCGCCCCCTGGTCATAATTACATCCAATAACGAAAAAGATCTGCCTGACGCTTTTTTACGTCGCTGCTTTTTCCATTACATCCAGTTCCCCGACCGTGCCACCTTGCGTGATATTGTTAATGTGCATTTCCCCAACGTCAAGGCCGATGTCTTGCGTGCGGCCCTTGACCACTTCTTTACCCTGCGCGAAGCACCCGGCCTGAAAAAGAAACCCTCAACCTCCGAATTCCTTGACTGGCTGGCCCTGCTGATTGCAGAAGATATCAGCGCCGGCAAAATTGAAGCCCATGCCGCTACCGCGATTCCTGTCATGGCAGGTGCCCTGCTGAAAAACGAACAGGATATCAGCCTGCTGGAGCGTCTTGCCAGCATGGCCCAGAATATGCGTCGCTCCTGAAACAGGCCCGCTCATGTTTATTGATTTTTTCTACCATCTTCGCAATCACAAGCTGCCGGTTTCCGTCAAGGAATACCTCACCCTGATTGAAGTCTTGCGCGAACAGGTGATGCCGCCCACGCTCAATGACTTCTATCTCATGTCCCGCATGACGCTGGTCAAGGATGAAACACTGTTTGACCGTTTTGACAAGGCTTTTTCCCTGTTTGCCAATGGCGTTGAAGCCCAGCTTGCCGAGAGCAAGGAAATCCCGCTTGAATGGCTGATGAACGAGCTGCAAAACTCACTCTCACCAGAAGAAAAAGCGGCGATTGAAAAGCATGGCTGGGAAAAATTAATGGAACTGTTCAAAGAACGGCTTGAAGAACAGCAGGAACGCCATGCGGGTGGCAACAAGTGGATAGGTACCGGCGGTACTTCCGCCTTTGGCAATAGCGGTTATCACCCGGAAGGTATACGTGTGGGGAGTGAATCAGCGGGCAACCGCACGGCGGTTAAAGTCTGGGATGAAAGTCATTTCAAGGAATACGACGACCAGCAGGAACTGAGTACACGCAATTTCAAGGTGGCCCTGCGCCGCCTGCGCCGCTTTGCCCGGGAAGGCGCGGCCGAAGAGCTTGACCTTGACGATACCATTCGCAGCACGGCCCGCAATGCCGGTCACCTTGATGTCAAAATGGTGCCCGAGCGCCACAATAATGTGAAAGTGCTCATGCTGCTGGATGTCGGCGGCAGCATGGATGACCACATTAACCGTGTCCAGGAACTGTTTTCGGCTGCCAGCAGCGAATTCCATCACCTTGAGGTTTATTATTTCCATAACTGCATTTATGAACGGGTCTGGCGCTTTGATGCCCGTGGCCGCCGCAGTTATGTCGATACCTGGGAACTGCTCAGGAAATACAATGCCGACTGGCGCCTGATTCTGGTTGGTGATGCCACCATGAGCCCATACGAAATTGTTCATCCGGGTGGCTCGGTAGAGCACTACAACAAGGAAAGCGGCGGTGTCTGGTTACAGCGCCTGATTGAACACTGGCCAAAATCGGTCTGGCTTAACCCGGAACCCACCAGTTACTGGCCTTACCGGCAATCCATTGAGTTAATCCGCAATATTGTACAAAACCGCATGTATGGCGTTACCGTTGCCGGCATCGAAGAAGGCATGCGTTTACTGTCAAAATAGTTTTCTCTTTAAACCGGGCTTGCTGCTCAAATTATCCATTTTTGTCATGATTCATCGTTGGCCCCTGAAATCTCTTTTTTATTTTTTTCTTTTACCTTTTTTTCTTTTTATGTCGTTTATCAGCCCTGCCCATAGCGAGCCTCCCTCTTTGTTACCCAAGCACAGTATCGAGGGCATTACCGAATACGAACTTGGCAACGGGTTACGCGTGCTGCTTGCCCCCGACCAGTCAAAACCCACCACAACGGTTAACATGACCTATCTGGTGGGTGCCCGCCACGAGCAATACGGCTACACCGGCATGGCGCACCTGCTCGAACACCTGATGTTCAGGGGTACCCCCACCACGCCCAATGCCCTGGCCGAGTTTTCCCGCCGGGGCCTGCATGCCAATGGTTCCACCACCGCCGACCGAACCAATTATTACGCCAGTTTTGCCAGTGATGAAGAAAACCTGAAGTGGTTTCTGTCATGGCAGGCAGACGCCATGAGAAACGCTTCTATCGAAAAAGAAGACCTTGAGGCGGAACGGGGTATCGTACTGAATGAAATGGAACGCGGTGAAAACAACCCGTTCCGTATTTTGACCGAAAAAATGCGCTCGGTTGCTTACCAGTGGCACAACTACCGCAACAGTACGATTGGTGCGCGCAGTGACCTGGACAGCATGCAGGCCTCACGCCTGCGGGAGTTTTACAATACGTATTACCAACCCGACAATGCCGTGCTGGTGATTGCCGGCCAGTTCGAGCCAGAGCAAACACTGGCCCTGGTTAATGAACTGTTCAGCGCCATTCCAAAACCGGACCGCATCCTGCAGGAACCGCCCACCATAGAACCCCAGCAAGACGGAGAACGCCAGGTAACCTTAAAACGGACAGGTGGCATGCCCTTCATTGCAGCCGCTTACCATATACCGGCTGCTTCCAGCGAGAACTACATCCTGCTTGATCTGGCGGCCAATATACTGGCTGACAGCCCTTCAGGCGCACTCTACAAAGAACTGGTGGAAAAGAACCTGGCCAGCGGCGTATTTGGTTTTGCCATGGCCCAGCACCATCCTGGCCTGGCTATTTTTGGCGCCCAGTTAAATGGTGACATGAATATTGACCAGGCCCAGCAAACCCTGCATGAAGTGCTTGAGTCGGCCAGCAAATTCCCCATCACGCAAGAACAGCTGGACCGCGCCAAAAACTACTGGCTCACCCAATGGGATGAGTTGTACGCCAGTACCGAACAAATGGCGATTGGCCTTTCGGAAGCCATTGCCTCGGGCGACTGGCGACTGTTTTTCCTGGAACGGGACCGGGTTAAAAACATAACCTTGCCTGCCGTGCAACAGGCGATCCAGACTTATTTCATTGCCAGCAACCGTACCAGCGGCCGCTTTGAACCAAGCGATAACCCACAGCGCGCCCCTTTTGAAACCCTGCCAGATGTGGCAGCCATGCTGAAAGATTACAAAGGAGATCCTTCTTTTACCCAACTGGAAATGTTCGATTCTTCAGCAGAAAACATTGATAAGTTAACGCAAAGAGGCGTGATTACCCTGCCCAATGGCATTATTAACACGGCTTTTCTGGTGAAACCAACCAGGGGCAACCGGGTACAGGCCGATTATAAAATCAAGTTTGGCAATGCCGATATGCTGAAAGACAAGGCCAGCCTGTCATCTGCCGCCGCCTCCCTGCTGGATAACGGTACTGCCACCCTGTCACGCCAGGAAATACAGGACAAAATAGATGCCCTGCAAGGCAGCATCCACTTTGGCATCAGCGGCAACCAGCTGATGGTGTCGGTTTCCACCCTCAGGAAAAATTTCCCTGAATTGCTGCAATTCAGTTTTGAGCTGATCCAACAAGCCAGTTACCCGCAAAAAGAGCTTGATGAATACAGGGAACGCGCCATTACCTCTATCAAAAACGCTATGACCGAACCGGGTGCACTGGCCAATAATATGCTGGCGCGCCACTATAATACCTGGCCCAAAGGGGATATCCGTTATGTGCCCACTTACGAAGAGTTAATCAAAAATATTGAGGCGATTACCACCGAAGCCCTGCTAGATTTCAAAATGCGCTTCTTTGGGGCCGGTACAATTGATATCGCCATTGTTGGCGATTTTGAACCGGAACAGGCTAAACAGGTTTTGCTGGACAGCCTTGCTGCATGGCCCAAGGCAGCGGCCTATACGCGCATTGCCACCCCCTACCATGAGCTGGCGGCAAAAACATTCAATATCGAAACCCCTGATAAGGCCAATGCCGTTTATATGGCCCGGATGCCGGTAAAAATGCAGAATGACCACCCGGATTATCCGGCCCTGTTTATGGCCAATTACCTGCTTGGCGGCAGCCAAACCTCCCGTCTCTGGACCCGTATCCGTACGCAGGCAGGGCTTTCATACAGTGTGCAAAGCTCACTGAATGTGTCCTCTTACGAACCGGCCGGAACCTGGGCTTTCCAGACCATTTATTCTCCTGCTGAAAAAGAGCGGGTCAAGTCATTGATTGATGAAACCCTGCAAACGGCACTGGATAGCGGTTTTACCGGCCAGGAACTGGAAGATGGCGTGCGCTCGGTACTTAACCTGCGTTCCCTGGCCCGCTCCCAGGACAGCGTCCTGTCGGCCACCTGGCTGAAATACCTGGGCCAGGACCGCAGTTTCGAATGGAACCTGAAATTTGAAAACGCCCTGCAAAACCTGGATATTGCCGATGTCAATATGGCCTTGCAAACCTACCTGAAACCAGGCAGCCTGTCTGAGGCTTTTGCCGGTGATTTTGCCGGAAAACAGCTTAACCAGAAAGTGAATTAACCTTACTGCCGCAAAAGGCTTGCGGTTCCCACATCACATGCTTACAACAAACTTGCAATCACTCGTATCCAGTCATTCCCCCCGATGGAAACGATTGGGCTTACCGTTTTTTAAATCCGTGGCAATGGCACTGCTTGCGGTTCCGGCGGCCTGGGCGCAACCTGTGCAAAAAATACCGCCAATCACGCCAATGGCGCATGAAATATATAGCATCAGCCATCAGGACATGAGCTGGCATGAACATGAGTACCGTATTTTCATGGCTGCCCCAAAACAGGCTTCGCCCAATGCACACAAACCGGCAGCGTTATACATACTGGATGGCAATGCGCAATTTCCACTGGCTGTCAACGCTGCACAAAAACAGTGGGAGCAAGCTTCTGAAACCCCGAACCAATCTGCGCAACTGCCGCTTATTGTCGGCCTGGGCTACCCAGAAACCACCGCTTACCCGCAAAAGGCACGTACACGAGACTATACCTATGCCGCGCCAGGTGAAGCGTTCGCCGATGGTGGCGGTGCCGCTGATTTTTACCGTTTTCTGGACAGTCAGGTCAGGCCATATATCAATAAGCGCTTTGCCACCGACCCTGAACGCCAGATACTGTCAGGCCACTCATTTGCCGGCCTGTTTACCCTGTTTGTTCTGCTTAATCACGCAGAAAAATTTAACCACTACATCATAGGCAGCCCCTCTTTATGGTGGGGAAAGGGGGCCATTGTGACAAATGCAAAGATGCCAGCTCAGGCTGTGCGTTCCGCTACTATTCTTCAGGGAGAATATGAAGAAAACCCCAAGGCCGATCCAAACATCACGCCAGAGCGGCTGGCCAGAATCCAAAACCGCTCCAGCGCAATGACAGCACGCCAGTTAACTGCCTGGCTGCAAAACCACAATATCAACAGCCACTTCATTCTGGTGCCCAAAAGCAATCATGGAGCGGTTATTCCTGCGGTTATTGAAACTGCTGTCCGGACTGCGCTGAACGGGTACTAGCGTAAGGCGGTTCCCACGCTCTGAACTGACCCCAAAAAGTTAAACACCTATTCAACTTCAGGGGGTCAGTTCACCCTCATGGGAATACATCATGGATGAGCATATCCAAATTAACACCCCTCCTGAATGAAAATCCATTTCAAGCATTTCATAATTTCCCGAACGGGAAATTCATATACAAAAAGACCACATAACGCCATATATTTCCCGTTCGGGAAATAAAACTTGCATAGAAGCCAATTAGGCATGATAATTTCCCGAACGGGAAACCAAATAAGCCATGATATCAACAATACGCTCACCCCAACAACTCGGCCATGCACTGCGTACTGCCCGCAAGCAACTTGGCTTGACACAACCCCAGTTGGCATTGGCAGCCGGGGTCGGTGTCCGTTTCATTGTCGAGCTGGAAGCGGGTAAACCCACCGTGCGACTGGAGAATGTATTACGGGTTATTGACGCTCTTGGGGGAGAAATTCAATTGAATGGATTACCACCCGTAACCACCCACCACCAAATTGAGGGTACTAACAATGACACATGAGCTGGAAGTCTGGCTTTACACCGCTCATATTGGTACCCTGCAACTATTCAATGGACGCCTGAGTTTTTCTTATGCCCCCAATTGGCTGACGCATTCTGACGTTGGCAAAATCACTGCCAGATACAGCGCGCACGCTCCAATCCAAACTACAATTTTGCCAACAGTACCGTAGTTGAACGAATCAAAGCCCTTATTGACCAACGCTGCGCGCTGACAATCAGGAGACTCACCAACACCACGACTGAGTTTTAATAAAACCGTATAAATTCAACTACGCCCAGTAAAACGCAGTCAATCCTAACCTTACCTATCCCATAAAAAATATTTTGTATCTGCTATTGACACACCATCTTATAGCCATTAAGATAAACAACACAAATAAATAAAATTATTACTTTATCCATATCGTTGACACATCAACGATATTCAAATTAAATAATTTGGTGGAAGCTAACAATGGAAAACACAATGAATCTGCAACGCTGCCCTTTTTCCGGCAAGTCGGCTGGAGAGGAATTTCAGCCCTACGAACAGGAAGGCATGTTTGCGTTCCTTCAGAAAGCCCGGCAAGAAGAGCCGGTTTTCTACAATAAAGAACTGAACGCCTGGGTAGTCACAAAGAAAGAAGATATTCTGGCCATTTTCAAGGACCCGGACCGCTTTTCAGCATCAAACTCCCAGTCGCCCGTTAACCAATACTCTGAAGAAGTAAAGCGTATTTTAACCGAAGGCGGGTTCACGCGAGAGCCAACCCAGGCCAATACCGATCGCCCCAAGCACACCCGTATTCGCAATATTGCCGGCCAATACCTGAACATGAAGGTATTCGCCAAATATGAGTCCAAAATCAGGGAATTGACACAACGCCAGCTGGACGCCCTTGAGGGAAAACAGGAAGTGGATCTGGTTTCCGAGGTAACGTATGAATTACCGGCAAAAGTCCTTTTCCAGATAATAGGCGTTCCGGAAGAAGCCTCCTATCAGGTCAAACAATGGGCCGATAACCGCTTCAACATGACCTGGGGCAAGCCCACAGAAGAAGAAACCCAAAAAGGCGCCAAAGAACTGCTTGACTACTGGAATTTCTGTAAAGGCGTCGTCGCGGCCCGTGAAGGAAACCTGGGCGATGACTATGTCAGCCACCTACTCCGGACACGCAACGGCGACGACAATATTCTTACCATGAACGAACTGCACAGCATGGTTCATGGCGTACTTCTGGCCGGGCATGAAACAACCTCAAACGGTTCTGCAAGCCTGCTTTGGGCCCTGCTCAAAGACAGAACCCAATGGGAAAAACTGGTTGCCAACCCCAGCCTGATTTCCAATGCCATCGAAGAAGGCCTTCGCTACATGACCCCCTTCATTACCTGGCGCAGAAAAACACTGACTGACGTTGAAATTCGCGGCATCAAAATCCCGGAAGGCTCAACCATCCTGCTGTCCCTGACATCTGCCAACCACGATGAAGATCTCTTCGACTGCCCAATGAACTTCGATATCGAGCGCAAAAATGCCCGTCAACACCTGGCTTTTGGCAACGGCATCCACTTCTGTATGGGCGCTCCCCTGGCCAGGCTCGAAATGAAAATCCTTTTGGAAGAGCTCATAGCCCGCTATCCAAACCTGGCCTTGCTTGAAGACCAGGAAATAGAATGGCCTCACAACATGGGCTTCCGTGGACCGAAAAAATTAATGGTAAAACTGGGAAAATAAAATGATGATTAAAGTAATTTGGGTACAACCCGATGGCAGCGAAAAAGAAGCCCTGGTAGAAGAAGGCATGAACTTGATGGATGCCGCCCTAGAGCATGATATTGAAGGCGTGATTGGTGAATGCGGTGGTTCTATGGCCTGCGCCACCTGTCACGTAGAGGTAGACCCGGGCTGTGGCATTCCTGCCGGAGACCCCCAGCCAATGGAAAACGAAATGCTGGACGTGGTAGAGTACGGCAGGACAGCCACCAGCCGCTTAAGCTGCCAGTTGATTGCCAGCCCTGAACTGGACGGCATTCGCCTGAAAATTCCCGGGTAAGCGGCAAGTTAATCTTGCACAATCCTATGGTCTCTGAAATATAAAGATTCAATAAATTCAAGCACTATTATTATATAGTGCTTGAAGATAAATACATGTTTGCATGGAGAACGATAATGAATCAACAACTTGAAAAAACCGACCATATCCATGAAGATCAATACCTGGAATATTTTACAGCCCCACCTTCCAAAGAAACCAAAGTTACCCTAAATATCAGCCGCTCCCCTTTCGTGCTTTTAAGCTATACCGCAACGCAATACGTGCAGGTTACCTCGGCCATATTCAGAAAAAAATTTGGTATTGGCAGTACCGCATGGCGGCTGCTGGTGGTGCTTTTCCGCAACCCGCGCAGCAGCTCCAATGAAATATCCCAATTTGTCCGAACCGACAAGGCTGCCGTAAGCCGGGCCTTGCATTTGCTAATGGAACAAGGGTATGTGCATTACTCCGGACACCCTGAAGATGAACGGATCAAGGTATGGTTACTGTCAGAATCAGGCGAACTTTTACATGACCGGATGCTGAAGGTTTCGGCAAAAATCTATGAATATCTTTTGTCTGACCTGGAAGATCACGAAATAAACTCGCTAAGAAACTCTCTTCAGGTCTTATCCAAAAGAATTGACCATCTCCCTGAAAAAATATTTGAATAACTTTTAATTTGTGAACAAAACCATGAAAAATGATTATGACCTGGTAATTGTTGGGGGTGGGCATGCTGGCGCTCACCTGTTAAATACACTCCATCGTAAAAAATATACGGGCTCGGTAGCCTTGATCAGTGATGAAAATGTGGCCCCCTATCATCGCCCGCCTTTATCCAAAGAGTGCCTTACGCCCGATACGCTGAAAGTAAAACCGTTGCTTTTGGGCGGTGTTCATCAAAATGAAAACATCAATATCATGCTGGATACCCGCGTCACTGGCGGAAGTTCGGCAGAAAAAACCTTGACCCTGTCCAATGGCAATACACTGTCTTATCACAATCTGGTTATTGCGACCGGCAGTTCACCCCGTGCCCTTGATGTTCCCGGCGCCCGCCTGCAGGGTGTGCTGTCATTAAAAACCCTGGAAGACGCCAAGCTCATTCGCAACCAACTGGAAAGCATGCACGATTTAGTGCTGGTTGGTGGCGGCTTCATCAATCTTGAGCTGGCCTTTAGCCTGTCCGCCCCAGGCCGCAATATCACCATACTTGAGCGTTGCGACAGAATACTGCAACGTGCCGTATCACCTGAAATATCAACCTATCTAAGCAACAAGGCCCGGGAAGCCGGCATTCATATTCTTACAGGCGAACAGGTAGAACAGCTGCAAGGACACGAAGGCGCTGTCTCTGGCGTCACAACCCTTTCCGGAAAACAGTTCCCCGCAAATTGCGTCATTGTGGCCGTGGGCTCAGAGCCCGAACTTACCCTGGCAAAAACCTTGGGCCTTGACTGCAACAATGGCTTGCGGATTAATAAAGATTTGCAGGTTGCACCGGGTATATACGCCATGGGTGACTGCGTTTCATTTCCCGGCCCGGATGAACAAAATCATATGCGCCTGGAATCCGTACAGAACGCCACCGATCAGGCTGAATATATTGCCTCTTCCCTGTTGGGAGAATCCCAAAGCGGCTATCAGGCCGTTCCCTGGTTCTGGTCTATCCAGGGAAGCAATCGATTGCAAATGACAGGTTTATGGAGACCCGGCCTGGCTGCAGTCGTTTGCGAAAACATTGATCCTGCGGCAAGCGGTTTTTCTTTTTATCACTACGATGGCAAACAACTGGTTTCGGTTGAGTCCTTAAACAGCCCGGGTGAACACCTGCTTGCCAGGAAGATGTTGGCCGCCGGATACTCTCCGGAAATTGACAGCGTCAAAGCCGGTTTTGCCTGCGTCAAATCTGATTTTGAAGAACAATTAGCCGTGTCGCAATAAGCAAGCCCGTATGCCAATGCAAAATTGTTGCCTGGTATACGGCCGGCAACAATGCAAAAAAAAACGTCAGTTAATTAGCTGACGTTTTTTTGTATGGCGACTCTCTCTTTCCCGTGCCATGGCCCAACGGTTTATTTGAGCCATGACACAAATGAAATCAGGCCTCGGGAATATATTTCTTATCGCGCAATTCGCCCGTAATACGGTCGCCTTCCACCCAGCAGGCATGCGTGCCAACCGAAATGCGATGCGGCAGTATTATGCGCGCAACCGGCCCTTTGGAAATCGCACTCGCATCCAGAATCACGCACTCAGATGTATTGGTATTGGCATCATTCACGTAAGTCAGCAAATAACCGTCATCTTCTGCCACCGCCCCTATCCGGCGCGCAATTTGCGGCTCACTGCCATAACGGCCCGGACCATACTCGTACACTTCGGTTTTACCGGTATCCATGTCATAGCGCTTCAGGCCACGGAACAGCCAGTCATCATGTTCATACAGCACGTTATAGCTGTAACGATAGGCACGGCCCACATAGTCATTACTGACCACCGGAAACTCGGTCAGCTCATCATCAATCTGCTCTTCAATGGTCGCCCCTGTCTTCAGGTTAAAACGCCAGCGGTACATATAGGTGGGGTTATTGCGTTTAACCAGGTGGGCACGGATTTTTGCATAACCGTCTTCCAGCGTTTGCGTGCCATGCCCGCCCACGTTTGGCTTATGCGGGTCAGGCATAATGCAGGCATCCATAATCACTTCATCACCCGACTCATAGCAATTGGCAATGTGCAAAATATGGCAAGGCGTGCCCTCAAACCAGCGCACCTGATCATTCGTGCCATGACGTGGAATAATGCCGAAACGGGCAGGGATATCTTTATGAAACTTGATTTTGCGGGTGCCCTGTTTCAGCAATTCTTCATCAAAGAAAAATGGCAGATCGTGCAAGATAGAGTAATTTTTGGTCATGCCAATATCATGCGGCCAGCGTGCGCCTGGCAATTCAATCGGCACATAGTGAACCAGCTGGTTGTCTTTATTAATGACACCATAGTGCATATGCGGCCATTTCTCGGGGTAGTTGAAGAAAATCATCTCACCCGTGGCCGGGTCCACCTTATAATGCGAAGCCACGCCATCCGGTATATTTCGTGACCAATTCGCATCGGGACCTAATGTTTCCAGCGTAATCGGGTCCATGCGCCAGGGCTCACTGCCTTGCGACATACTTACCAGCAGCTTGCCTGCATGGCACAGTACATCGGTGCCCGCATTGTCTTTCATGGCGCCCATTGAACCCCAGCCACGGCGGGTATACATTTGCGGAGACAAAATCCCGGGCCACAGGGATTTACCCGCAGCCTGCTCGGCCAGAAAACCGGTAGTTTGCACAAAGCGGTTACGGTACGTGGCCTTGCCTTCTTCAAAATGCATGGCATGAATCATGCCATCACCATCAAACGGATGGTACATGCCAATTGACTCGTGCACCTGGTTATGGGTATTGCGTGCGTAAATGCCCCAAAGATCTTTCGGAATTTCACCAATGACTTTCATGCTTGCCGAGGTGGCAAAGTACTCGTCCTCATTAGGCTTGAACAAACCGTTCAGGAACGGGTGTTTATTATCCGGGGAAATGCCCGTAGGGTATGTCGCAGTAATTTTTTGCATCTTCCTGTCCTTTTATATCCTGATGTCAGCATCAAGCCATTAAAGGCTAACGATGGCATCCTGTAATCCTGTTATGTGTATCAATAACCAAACAAATATATTTATTGTTATTATCAATTATTGACATAGGCAATTATTGCTCAAAACACTGATATATGTCAAGTAAAAAGACATATAAAAACATCATTTGAATTTGGCAATGAAAACGGGACTTAAGACTGGAAAGAGTAACAACATAAAAAAACGCCCGTAATAACGGGCGTTTGAAAGTACTTGCCAGCTGTGAAGTACAACGCTTCGGATATTTGCCAGAAGCGTATCAATATACCTATGGTTAAAAACGATGTAACAGCCCCACACCCAACACCGTTGACTTCAACTTGGCTTTTGGATTAACTGAATTGTTATCAAATTTCAAACGGCCCGTTGCATATGAAGCGACACTGTAAATCAAGCTACGTTTAGACAGGCTATATTCATAGCCTAAACTGAAAATACTCAGATTACTTTTTACACCATCAAACCCCCTATCCCCATTTTTAGTCAGGGCTCCCTGATAGGAGGCTAACAACTTGCCAAATTCTCCCACAGGTACAGTCAAACCAACTGTCCAGGCCTGTTGACGGTAACCGTTGGTTTGATGATACATCAAACCATCACCACGCATACCTTTAGTCAGCGGGGTAAATTCAGCGTTCAAACCAATAGGAGGAGTGGCCCCCATTTCTACAGTGGCACTATTGGGATTACCAATAGCACCACGAACCTGCCCATAACCCAAATCCAATTTAAAGGACTCAAAATCGTAATGGCCAAACAGGTTCCACATAGAAACAGTACCTTTATGTTTTACGCCTTTACTGTCAATAGTATTCTTACGGAAACGATCATAGGAAAGCCCAACCCCCACTGGGCCACGCCCATAGTTGGCACCAGCTGACAACCAATTGGAAGCGTCTTTTTTCTCAGTATGAACACCACCTACATCAGACTCTGTTTTACTCACATTGCCACTATAAGCAACCCCGACTCTTAAACCAGAAACGGTTGGCGTCCAATATTTGATCGCATTATCCATGCGAGCAAAAACAGAAGCGCCAAATGCACCTGCTAAATGCCCAGCCTGTTTATAACCCACATGAAATGGTCCTCTTGGCGTGATAGTTGTACCTGCAATACTGGATTGTCGACCAAGAGTCAATACACCCCAATTATCGTTACTCACTCCAAAATAAGATTGACGCCCAAACAAACGACCTCCCTGTAGAGATTTGCCATTGGACAGATCAAAACCACTTTCCAGATTGAAGATAACTTTGCTACCATTTCCCAGGTCTTCACTACCTCTGAGTCCCCAACGGTTACCATTACGAACACCGTTGAATTTTGCCATACCAAAATTACTGGTTTTAATATAATTATCACCCTGTGTTACTTTAACGCTTTGGTAAGCAAGACCACCATCGAGAATACCGTAAAGCGTTACCGAATTTTTGGCATGCGTAACACCTGCAAAACCACTCAGCAATACTGTAACTATCAACTTCTTTTTCATTAACAAGTCCCCTGATAAAATATTTAACTTAAAAAATTTTTTGTTGCAAATAAGGTATAAAAACTAAAATTTTTTGCCATAAGATATATCTTTTTAATTTGAAGCAAAATGGCTTATCCAAGCCCAGAAATCGAGCATGAAAAATCATTCAGTTCATGTTTTCAACTTTTTGATAAAAAAGTAAAATGGATTTTTTAAGCAGCCTAAAACACTGACTCAAAATGACTTGAGTTTTTCAATCTATATATACTTTTGATTTTTCTTAAGCCTGGAAATACATTTTTCATGAGTTTCAAGACTCTACCCGCCACAAAGAGTACTCGCTGCTCCATCCCCTCCTTTCTGGGCAGCTTCACATCTAATCCAGCTTGATTCGCCCTGACTCAATCATATTGATATATCTTTCACGACTTGCATCAAGCAAGTTGCTAAAATCCGCGGTACTGTTAGCGACAGTTGAATACCCCATGGCTGTCATCTTTTGTTCTACCTCCGGGTCTTTAATCGCTCGCACAAAAATTTCATTCAGTTTTTCCACTACCTCTGAAGGCGTACCCTTGCTAACGGCATAACCAACCCAGCCATCCGTTTTGAAATCTACACCCAACTCTTTAAATGTAGCTATTTCAGGCATTACCTGTACCCGATTTTCAGCGGTAATCGCCAACGGTTTCACTTCATTGGACTCAATAAAATTTCTTGCCTGATTTGAAACCAGTGCATACGTCACACGCCCACCCGCAATGTCATTCAAAATGCTGATTTCACCGTTATAAGGCACATGCAAAGGATCAATTCCCAGTTTTTCTGCCAAAACCACATTATTAAAATGGAAGCTGGTGCCTACGCCCGGTGTTCCATAGCTAATGGTATTTTCATTCTTTTTGGCATAAGCCATAAAGTCTTTCAGGGTATCAACCGGCAGTTTTGAGTTAACGACCATGGTGAGATAAGTATCAACAGCAACCGTAATTGGCTCCAGTTCAGTCTTTGGGTCAATCTTGTAATTTTTATTTGTTAATGGCAGCGTTACCATAGTGGCCGGCACCACCAGTCCAACCATATAACCATCTTTGGGTTGACGTAACATGGATTGCAAGCCAATTTGCCCACCGGCTCCCGCACGGTTTTCTACCACCACGCTTTTCCCGGTTTGCTGCCCGATTTTATCGGCAATAATCCTGCTAACAGTATCAGTCAACCCCCCCTGCCGGATATGGAACCAGGATGGTAAGTGGTTTGTTTGGAAAACTTTTGACATCTGAAGCTAATGCTGCTGTATTACAGCTCAGGCTCAATACGAAAGTGCCAAGAGCGGCAGCAACATAATTACAATTTGAAAAACGCACAATCTCTCCTATATTATTTTTTAGTTATAAAAATCAATAATTGATAAAAACAATTATTGATTAAAGCAATTATTGTCCAGATCATTGATTCATGTCAATAAATTAGGTAAAAACACCTATAAATTTTCAGCTTCAATCAAATTTCTCATTAATTTTTTTAAATTTAAATAATAAAAGATCGGCACAAGAGGCTGAAAATCTGAACTTACCCCAGCTGGGTGCACATAAAAAAACGCCCGTAATAACGGACGTTTGAAAGCAACAGCTTAACGGTAAATCAACAACCCAAACGAATGCCTGAATCGTCGATGTTTGATATGACTACGGAAATTAATTAAGCCCGTCTTGATGTAATGGCAAGCATAGGTTTGAATGATATAGGTGGTAATGCCTATACAGCCAACCGAATGTCTTGAGTAGAAAAATACCAACGCACCATGATCCACTCCGGTTTTCTGCCCCACCCCGGTTTCCAATACGGGGTTTTATATCAAAACCCCGTTATACCTGCTATATGCCGCTTATTAGAAACGGTGCTGCATACCTACGCCAACTACAGAAGTCCTGAGTTTGGCTTTAGGTGTACCGTCATTCCATTTCAGGTCGCCACGGCCAATGGTGGCCAAGGCGTACACCAGCGTACGCTTGGACAGGCTGTGCTCGTAACCCAGGCTGAAGATACTTAATTTGCCTTTGGCACCATGGAATGCATCTCCCGTGTTTTTAGTGGCGCTGCCCTGATAAGAGAACAAGACTTTACCCGCGTCACCAACGGGTGCCGTCAAGCCAAGCGTCCAGGCCTGTTGGCGATAACCATTGGTTTGGTGATACGCCAGGCCGGCACCGTTTCGTGCACGCCCTGCCAGTTGGGAATTCAGGCCAATACCACCCGCCTGCCATTCTGTCGTACCACTGTTCGGGTTACCGATTGCGCCACGTACCTGGCCATAGCCCAGGTCCAGCTTGACGACGTCAAAGTCATACGAACCAAACAGGTTCCACATATGGACTTTGCCTTTATAGGTGCCGACGGTACCGCCTGTATTTTTCTTATCAGTATCAAAACGGTCATAAGACACACCAACCGAGATGGGGCCGTTATTATAGCTACCACCGGCCGTGATCCAGTTTGAAGAATTTTCGCTGATCGTACCTACACCAGACAAGGTTTGTTTATTGGCTTCGCCAGAGTAACCCAGACCTACTTTGAAACCGGCAAATGTCGGGCTCCAGTATTTAATGGCGTTATCCATACGGGCAAAAGTAGAAGCACCAAAAGCACCAAACAACTGGCCAGCCTGTAAATAACCTACGTTAAAGGGGCCACGTATACCAATCGTGTCAACCGCAATCGTATGCTGGCGACCCAAAGTCAGGCTACCCAGTTCTCGCTGCTTAAACCAACCCAGGCCTGACGACCGAAAAGACGGGTATCACCAGCAGGCGTACCTTGAAGGGAACGGCCATTGCCCAGGTCAAAACCGCTTTCCAGCTGGAAGATAACCTTCAGGCCATCACCCAGGTCTTCACTGCCACGCAGACCCCAGCGGTTGCCGTTACGGACACCATTAAAACCTCTCATGCCGAAAGAAGTGGTTTTAAGGCTCTCTCCACCTTGGGTGATTTTGGTTCTGTGATGCGCAAAACCGCCATCCAGAATGCCATACAGTGTTACTGAGCTGTTGGCGACAGCTGCACTTGAAAAGCCAGCAAGCAACGCTGTGGCAAGCAAGGTTTTCTTCATTGATAAGTCTCCTGATGAAATGATCTGAACTTAAAAAGTGTTGATAAAAATAGAAAATAAATAACGATAAAAAAAGCAAAAATAAAAAACGTTCCAAAAAAACGCGCACAACTACCCCACACCATTAAATCAGGCGTAAAAAATGCTATCGACTGAGGATAAGTCAGTCGATAGGGGTAAATAAACAATAAGCCGTTTAAGACCGTTTAATAAGCGAAGCTAATCTTATTTCGCGCCGGCATCGGGATTACGGATAGCAATAGTGACGGTTTTTTCTTCTGTATAAAAATGTTTAAAACCTTCAATACCTTCACGCCCCATGCCTGATTCTTTATGTCCACTGAACGGGAAGCGGGAATCAAGAATCATTGTTGTGTTAACCAATACAACGCCTGCTTTAATCTTTAAAGAAGCCTTGGTCATACGATCCAGGTTTGTTGTCCACAAATAGCAAACCAGGCCATACCTGGAGTCATTGGCAATTTCCAGCGCCTCATCGTAACTGTCAAAAACCTGAATAGTTACCACAGGGCCAAAAATCTCTTCCTGGCAGATTTCAATTGCATTATCTTTCACCAAAAATGCGGTCGGCGCAAGATAATAGCCTTTTTGCCCCTGCATGTTTTCCGGCTTTTCACCACCGCACAAAAGCTGGGCACCGTCTGCCACTGCCTTTTCAACAATGCGCTTGACGTTTGCATAATGCCTTTCATTGGCCAAGGGGCCCAGCTGGGTGGTTTCTGCCAGAGGGTCACCCATTGGCAATGCTTTGGAGCCTTCAACAAAACGGGCAATGAACTCATCTGCAATATTGCGCTGAACCAGAATCCGGGAACCGGCAAAACACTGCTGGCCGTTATTGGTGTAGATGGCGCTTAAAGAGCCCTTTACCGCAAGGTCAAGGTCTGCATCATCCATGATAATGTTGGCAGACTTGCCACCCAGCTCAAGGTCTACCCTTTTCAGGAAAGGTGTTGCCCTGGAGGCGATATGTTTGCCGGTAGCGGTACCACCGGTAAAAGAAATACCCTGAACCAGCGGATGGGTGGATAGAGCCTCTCCGGTGACCTGCCCTCTTCCATTGACCATATTAACCACCCCTGCTGGCACACCGGCCTCTACCAGGATTTCCATAAAGCGAGCAACCGCCAAGGGTGTTTGTTCGGCGGTTTTAACCACACAAGAGTTGCCGAATGCAAGTGCGGCGGCAATTTTGGTAGAAGCCAGTGCCAGTGGCGCATTCCACGGAGAAATCAGGGCAACAACACCGATAGGCTCACGAACCACAAAACGCAGGTACTCTTCATCGGAAATACCGGAACGTTCGACATTCTGGCTTAAGTAATCCGAAAAAAACTTGAAGTTACGCACAATGCGTGGCAACTGCCGGTTTTTAAGGTAGGCATATGGAAGACCGGCATTGGAACATTCCAGCTGTGCCAGCTCTTCAATATTTGCCAATGTCAATTCACAGATTTTTGCAAAAACTTCCTGCTTTTCTTTTACCGTCTTGCCAGACCATACACCGGACAGAAAAGTGTCATTGGCATTTTCAATGGCCTTTGCGGTTTCCTCGGCAGAGGCTTCTACTACGTAAGCAATGGTTTCTTCGGTAGCCGGATTCACGACAGGCAAACGCTCGCCCGCTGATTGCACCCATTCACCATTAATAAAACTGCTGATTAATTTCTGACTCATTTTAATTCCCTACGCCGCCATGTATGTGCCACCATTCACATGGATGGTTTGGCCTGTTATGTATGATGCCGCATCACTTAATAAAAACAGTGCAGGTAAACCAATCTCTTCGGGCTGCCCCACACGCTGTAATGGAATGGTTGCCATAAACCTTTCCATATCCAGACGGGTTTCTTTTGTGTTACGGCCTGTTCCACCACTCAGGAATGGTGTATCAATCACACCGGGTGCAATACCATTTACCCGAACTGAAGGTGCCAGCTCCGTGGCAAGCGCACGGATCAGGTTGATAACACCCGCTTTTGCAGTTGCATAAGGGGCATAACCAACGTGAGGCACACGAACACCGAAAGTGGATGAAACCAGAATCATGGATGGCTTTTTACCCTCTGCCGCAGCTGCCTTTAACAGAGGAATTGATTCACGCGCTATAAAGAACATGCCGCGAACGGAGGTATTCATAATGCCATCCCATTCGGCGGTTGACATTTCCGCTACCGGAATCCTTTCTCCCGTGTAACCGGCAAGGTTGATCAAGCCATCAATGGCACCATGTTTCCCGGCAATTTCAGCAAAAACGCTCTTGACACTTGCTTCATCAGAGACATCACACGGGAAGAACTCATGTGCGGGTAACTCACTGCCTTGCGCACGAGCCTGTTCGCGATCCAGGCCAATAACGTTAATACCCAAAGCCGCACATTGCCTTACCAGTGCTTTACCCATACCGCCATACGCACCCACAATAACCAGCTTGTAGCCTTTTGCAGGCACAAATATATTGCTATCCATTTAAACCTTCCCTACTTTTTATTTTTCAGTTATTCAATATTACCAAGCTCATCCAGAACCGCTTTCCATTTGGTGGTATCCTGAACCAGGCGCTCTTTCAGCTGTTCTGGTGTCGTGTTATCCCAAATTTCGTTACGCTGTTTGCTTAATGTTTCCCTTAACTCCGGATCTTGCATGGCTTCTTTGGATTTTTCAAACAAATACTGGCGAATATCCGCCGGTACTTTTGAGGAAGTATATACAGCAGTACCATAGCTCCAATCCATATCTTTATAGCCTTGCTCGGTCAAAGTCGGAACGTCTGGCAAGTACATACTTCTTCTATTGCCTACGACACCCACTAACGTCACTTTTCCGGCCTGGCTAAGCTCAATCCCGTTATTGATATTAAGCATACCCAAGTCAATACGGCCACCCAATAAATCAGTAACCAATGGGCTTTCTCCGCGATATGGAATATGTGTTTTGTCCATACCCAATTGCTGACCAAGCAAGTAAGGCAAGATATGCGTTGAAGTGCCTGCACCATAAGAACCATAAGCGTAGTGTTTGTCTGTCTGTTTCTCACTCAGTTCTTTAAGGCTGGAAACGCCAAGATCTTGTCTTACTGCCAATACCAGCGGTGCAATGGTAACGCCAATAATCGGCTCAAAATCCTTAAGTGAATCATAATTTGGTTTAACATTAAAACCCTGATTGCTTAATTGGGTAGTCACCGTAAAAAGCAGGGTATAGCCATCAGGCTTGGCCCGAACCACCTCGCCGGCACCAATGGTTCCGGAAGCACCGGATTTGTTCTCGATAACCACAGGCTGCGCAATTTTGCCAGATAAAGATTTGGCAAAAACACGGGCGATATTGTCAGCGGCACCACCAGCAGGATAAGGCACCACTATCGTGACGGGTTTATCCGGATATGCCGCAAATGCAGGCATTGCGAATGATGTTGTCAGCATAACAGCCATAATTGTTTTGGCTTTTACAAACATGATGTTTGTCTCCTTGAATAGATTTTAACTGTAAAAAAAAATATTATTTTGTTTGACTCTTAACCCAGGCATTGAGCTGGGCTGCCAACGCTTCCGGCTTTTCAAAAGGAAGCATATGGCCCGAACCGGGTATGGAATGAAATTCACAATCCGTAATTTTTGCAGCACAGTTGCTCATGAGTTCTGCTGTTACCACCACATCCTCTTCAGCTGCAACCAGCAGCACCGGCTTGGCTAAGCCATTCAGAAGGCTCAGGCTATCCGGCCGCTTCGCAGTTGCCTGGACATGATTGGCATAACGTGCGAAGCCGTAGTCCAACGCCATTTTCTGGCGCCGGGCCACCAGTGCCTCGTTCTTTAGCGCCTCTTCTGAAAACACGCGTGCAACCTGTGTTTCCAGCATTTTGGCATATTGGCTTTCACCGCTTTCAAGGGCTTTCAGTCTTCTTTGCCTGGCTTCAGGAGAGTCCGCATAAGGTGTGCTGCAAATCAGCGCAATCCCTTTGACCCGCTCTGGAGCCCTTGCAAGAATAGCCAAAGACACATACCCCCCAAAAGAAAACCCGCCCAGCCAGAATTCATTGGGCAATACTTTCAGCCATTCATCTGCTATGGCTTCCACACTATCAAGCAAATCATTATTCCTGGTGACTGGCGTAATGGATGCATCCAGATGAGGAATCAAATCGCTAAAAACTTCATGGGTATTGTTAAGGCCGGGTATCAGCGCTAAAGTTTGTGTCATCTCAAGCCTCCGGAATATATTTCTTATCCCGCAGCTCGCCCGTAATACGGTCGCCTTCCACCCAGCAGGCATGCGTGCCAACCGAAATGCGATGCGGCAATATTATGCGCGCAATCGGCCCCTTGGAAATCGCGCTTGCATCCAGAATCACGCATTCTGATGTATTGGTATTGGCGTCATTCACGTAAGTCAGCAAATAACCGTCATCTTCAGCAACCGCACCAATCCGGCGCGCAATTTGCGGCTCACTGCCATAACGGCCCGGCCCATATTCGTATACTTCCATTTTGCCGGTGTCCATGTCGTAACGCTTCAGGCCACGGAACAGCCACTCCCCCTTCTGGTACAGCACGTTGTAGCTGTAACGGTAAGCACGGCCCACGTAGTCGTTACTCATGACGGGAAACTCAGTGATTTCATCGTCAATCTGCTGTTCTTTGGTTTCACCTGTTTTAAGGTTGAAACGCCAGCGGTACATATATGTCGGGTTGTTGTGCTTGTCCAGGTGGGCACGGATTTTTGCGTAACCGTCTTCCAGCGTTTGCGTGCCATGCCCGCCCACGTTTGGCTTATGCGGATTAGGCATAATGCAGGCATCCATAATTACTTCATCACCCGACTCATAGCAGTTGGCAATGTGCAGGATATGACAGGGCGTACCTTCAAACCAGCGGATCTGGTCACTGGTACCATGACGCGGAATAATACCAAAACGGGCCGGAATATCGCGATGGAACTTGATCCGGCGGGTACCCTGTTTCAGCAGCTCTTCATCAAAGAAAAACGGCAGATCGTGCAAAATGGAATAATTCTTGGTCATGCCAATATCATGCGGCCAGCGTGCGCCTGGCAGATCGATAGGTACATAGTGAACCAGCTGGTTGTCCTTGTTAATGACACCATAGTTCATGTGCGGCGACTTCTCGGGGTAGTTGAAGAAAATCATCTCGCCCGTGGCCGGGTCTACCTTATAGTGCGAAGCCACGCCATCCGGTATATTACGCGACCAATTCGCATCGGGGCCTAATGTTTCCAGCGTGATCGGGTCCATGCGCCAGGGCTCACTGCCTTGCGACATGCTTACCAACAGCTTGCCCGCATGACACAACACATCGGTGCCCGCATTGTCTTTCATGGCGCCCATTGAACCCCAGCCACGGCGGGTATACATTTGCGGAGACAAAATCCCGGGCCACAGGGATTTACCCGCAGCCTGCTCGGCCAGAAAACCGGTGGTTTGCACAAAGCGGTTACGGTACGTGGCCTTGCCTTCTTCAAAGTGCATGGCGTGGATCATGCCATCGCCATCAAACGGATGGTACAGCCCAATTGACTCGTGCACCTGGTTGTGTGTGTTACGTGCGTAAATACCCCACAAATCTTTCGGGATCTCACCAATAACTTTCATGCTTGCCGAGGTGGCAAAGTACTCGTCCTCGTTGGGCTTGAACAAACCGTTCAGGAACGGGTGTTTATTATCCGGGGAAATGCCCGTGGGGTATGTCGCAATAATCTTTTGCATCTTTCTGTCCTTATGACCTCAAGGCCATCACTAACTAATATGTAATTTATTTTTGGCTTATGCCGCAATTGACGCAACAACACGTTCTTTAATGAACTTCAATACCGCCTCATTGAAGGCATCGTGCTGCTCGGCAAAAGCGTAGTGACCGGCCTTGGGTATAACCACAAACTCTGAGTCTGGAATGATGTCAAGATTCTCTTTCATGATGTCTGGGCGGCCAACCTTGTCGTCTTCACCGGCAATCAACAAAACAGGCACAGACATGTTTTTAAGCGTTTCAACGCCTTCATAATTAACAATGGAACTGATGGCCTGAATGAAAGTGTCTTTCTTGGTGCTGGCAGCCACTTCGATAACCTGCTCAACCAACGGGCCTTCCGACCCTTTATAGAACATGGATAAAATAACCGGCATCGCTGTTTCTTTAAAAGACTTACCCTGTTTCATTGGCTCAATGCGCTCTTCCAGGAAGATCTTTTTATCTTCAGGCGTTTTACGGTCAAACGAACCTACCGTGGCCGATACAATAACGCCATGTACTTTATCACGACGCAGTTCAGCCACTTTAGGAGCAATAATGCCCCCCATGCTGTGACCCAATACAATATTGGTTTCCGTTCCCATGAAATCAATCAATTCTGCCGCAGCCTGGGCCAGTTTTTCGATACTTAAACCATCTTCAGGCAAAGCACTCAGGCCATAGCCGGGTGCATCCCAGGCAACAACCCGGTAACCGTTATTCACCAAGGTTTCAATTTCCTGTTCAAAGTATTTTTTGGAACCGTAAGCACCATGCAATAGGAAAATAGTAACCTTGCCTTCGCCCGCTACCTGAAAATCAGCAATTCTGTTTTGTGTCATGTCCGTTCCCAATTCTTCAAATGAATGTTAATAATCATCAATGCTTTATTTTATTGCTTAAGCCTGTAAAACCGTCTTAATCTTGATTGTGGTACCGTGGCTGGCAAACATGAAAGGTCTTCATTCCCTCACTTGGCATTCAACTAACATGCCCTACCACAATTTAGTTATAATTAACAACGGTTGCCTCAAGCAATTATTGATTTAGGCTAATATTGCTTGAAAACTTGAGCTATGTCAATAGTTGACATTAAAATATGTTGTCAATAGCAAGCATTTAAGTGGTAATCTTGTCAAAACAATACTTTAAGGTACTTTATACGTGAAACACTCACACTCAACTTCCATGGCGCAGCTGGCCAGGACCTATCATTTGGTAACAAAAATGATAGAAAAAACAATGGGAATCCCCAGTAACAAGTGGCGGATTTTTTATCTGATTATCACGTGCGAAGGCCAATGTACCCAGAAGTACCTCACAAACCGGATTGGCGTTGATCCCGGGGCCGTCACGCGCTTATTGAAAAAGATAGAACAAGAAGGCATTATTTCCCGCAGCCCTGACCCGGAAGACAACCGGATTACGCTTGTTTCCTTAACAGAATTGGGCAGGGCCGAAGTAGAACGCATACTGGAATTGCGGGAAGGGTTTCTCGCCCAGATAATAAAAAATTGCAGCCACGATGAAATGAATACCTTTCAGGCTGTCCTGCAAAAAATGGAAACCAATGCCAGAAACATTGTGAGCTGAGCCGGTATCCATCCGGGGGGGTCTGATTGAATGAGTGTGTTGACATCCTCCCCTCCCTCTCTCTAACGCTCGGCCCCACGGGGCAAAGGAAGGGGATTCCTACCGTGTTTAGCCCACAGGGGCTAACTCACCTCGGCGGGTTCCTGATGCTGGCGACCTTGCTGCATCGCTCACTTCACAGGCGAACCGGGCGTGTCCCGCCCTTAAAAC
>JAAYHN010000072.1 GCA_012735395.1 Alcaligenaceae bacterium
CCAGGGTAATGTCGGGATCTGGCTGGCTATGCCCTTCCTGGTAGATAAACGCCTTCAGTTGCGGGAACCGGGCCTGGATGATCTTTAGCCAGCCAGCGGTATATTCTGCCGATTCCGATGCCAGAACGATCTTCATGTAAACCCTTTTCAAGACAAATATTTTTCGGCCAGCCTGACCCAGTAAGAAGCCCCTATGCCCAGCAGCCTGTCATTAAAATCGTAACTGGGGTTATGCAGCATGCAGGGCCCCAGGCCATGATCGGGCTGTCGGTGGGAACCATCGCCATTACCCAAAAACACATAACTGCCAGGCAGCTCTTGTAACATAAAAGCAAAATCTTCAGAGGGCATGACGGGCTCACTCTCGAAAACATATTCTGCGTTTTTCTCACCATACAGTTCACGCATGACTTCGGCACACAAGGCGGTTTCCGCTTCGCTATTGACCAGGGCCGGATAGCGACGCTCAAAAACCACCTCACTGGTACAACCATGACTGGCCGCAATATGCGCTGCCAGGGTTTGCATGCGTTCTTCCACCAGATCAACCGCCTCATTGGAAAAAGCGCGCACGGCACCGGCAATCCAGGCATGATCGGGAATCACATTGGTGGCCGTCCCGCTATGGATCTGGGTAACTGACAATACAGCGGCATCGATAGGACGAAGATTGCGGGAAACAATGGTTTGTAAAGACTGGACCAGTTGTGTTATGGCCGGGATGGGATCGGCGCTGTCTTGTGGTGCTGCGGCATGACCGCCCTTGCCATGGAGATCAATCCGGAAAATATTGCTGGATGCCATCAATGGCCCGGCCCGATATGAAAAACCGCCTTCTATCATGCCCGGCCAATTATGCATGCCGAAAACCGCATCACAAGGGAAACGCTCAAACAGACCATCGTCTATCATGGCTTTGGCGCCTGCCCCGCCCTCTTCGGCAGGCTGAAAAATGAACCTGACCGTGCCATTGAAATTTCTGGTTTCACTTAAGTGCCTGGCCGCAGCCAGCAAAATGGCGGTATGCCCGTCATGACCACAACCATGCATTTTTCCATCATAACGGGAACGATGGGCAAAATTGTTTTCTTCCTGCATGGGAAGGGCATCCATATCGGCCCGCAAACCAATCACCTTACCGGAATCACCAGCCGTAATGCTGCCCACCACACCCGTCACGCCGATGCCGGTGGTGCATTCTATACCCCACTCTTTCAGTTTTTTTTCTACCAGCGCGGCAGTACGGTTTTCTTCATAACAAAGCTCTGGATGCGCATGAATGTCACGCCGGATAGCGACAATTTCATCTAGGCCAGGAAACGGGATCATAAAAATTTCCGATTATTCGTAACCGGACAATCATAATCGCATTTAAGCTGAAAGTCACCTAGGGGAAAGCCGCAGCAGCCCTTTGCAGGCGGTCATTTACCGCATCCCAGCGTTCATCTTCGGGCAAGGTTTGAATGTAGATGCGTTGATAGCCCAGACTGTCTACCTTGCGTAAAAAAGCGTACAGGTCATGGGCATACTGAACGGGTTCGCTGGAAACCTGGAACCAGTCAATACCGGCCATGTCAGCCTGGCTGTTTTTATTGAAAACACAAACCGCCCATTTCTGCCCGGGCGGAACCTGGCCCAACACCTGCCCGGCCTCCAGCCCTTTGGCCGTAATCAGGGCCAAAGGGGTACGCGGGGCATAATGCGCCTTGAGTGTGCCCGACGCCCTAGGCGCATGGTTATCGGGCAAGAGGGGGGGATAGCCCAGCACCTGTTTGATTTGCTCACGGCTGATATGGCCTGGACGCAGTAAAACGGCCTTTACGCCCTGCTGGATACGGGACAAATCAATAATGGTGGATTCGATCCCGATCTCGGTTGCCCCCCCTTCCAGGACCGGCATTCCCCGGGCTATTTCTTCGGGAAACTCGCTAATAACGTGTTCTGCCAGTGTGGGCGATACCTGGCCAAATTTATTGGCGGAAGGTGCGGCAACCCCGCCCTGGCCCGAGGGTTTAAGACGGGCAAACTGCTGCAACAGGGCTTGGGCAACCGGATGGGACGGGCAACGTACGCCTACGCTGTCTTGCCCGCCACTGACCGTATCCGGGATATGGCTGGCCCGTTGCAAAATTAACGTTAACGGCCCCGGCCAGAAAGCCTTGATTAATTTATTGGCTTCTTCCGGGATATTTTTTGCCCAGTAAGACAAGTCTGCCCCGGGTGCGACATGCACAATGACCGGATGATTGGCGGGACGCCCTTTGGCCTGATAAATTTTATTAACCGCCCGGGGGTTTTCGGCATCGGCGCCCAGGCCGTAAACCGTTTCGGTAGGGAAAGCCACCAGCTCTCCCTGGGCCAAACGGCTGGCGGCCTGAATAATTGCCTGTTCCTGACTTGACTGCATTGCTTACAGCACCTGGCTCAGGTTTAGAATGTCACTGACTTTACGTGCATTGGCCAGCACCACATTAAAATCTTCGTGAACAATATTGATATGACCCATTTTGCGGCCCTTGCGTGCTTCACTTTTGCCATACAAATGCAAAGACACGCCTGGCAATGCCAGCACCTCGTTCCAGGCCGGCTCACGGTATTCGTCGCTTTCAGGACTGAACCAGCTATCACCCAGAATATTTAACATAACCGCCGGTGCCAGCAATTGCGTTGAACCCAATGGCATACCCGCCATGACACGTGCCTGTTGCTCGAACTGGCTGGTGGCACAGGCGTTCATGGTGAAGTGCCCGCTGTTATGCGGCCTTGGTGCCACCTCATTGGCAACCAGACTGCCATCTTGCAGAATAAAGAACTCAACGCACATGACACCGTAATAATTCAGGCCTTTGGCAATGTTAATGGCGGCCTGTTTGGCCTGACTCTGGATGGTTTCAGAAATTTGCCCCGGATAAACCACCGTCGTTGCCAAAATACCGTTGACATGTGTATTTTGGCCAATCGGGTAAACGGCAACCTCGCCATTGAAACCACGTGCCATGACCACTGAAATTTCTTCACGCAGTGGCAGCATGGCTTCCAGCACGCAGGGTACCTTGCCGAATGCGGCAAAAGCTTCGATCGCTTCCTGCACGGAAGTGACCCGTGCCTGCCCTTTGCCATCGTACCCCAGACGCGCGGCTTTAAGAATGCCCGGAAACAGGTGGCTGCCTGCCTGTTCAAGATCGGCCTCCGAGCGGACTTCCGTATAAGGTGCCACCGGCACCCCCTGGGAAGCAATAAACGCTTTTTCAGCGATACGGTCCTGTACCACGGCAACCGCTGCCGCCCCAGGACTGACACGGCAACCGGATGACAGTTGTTTCAGGCTGGCTGCCGGTACATTTTCAAATTCGGTGGTCACCACCCGGGTAACGGCAGCCAATTCCGCCAGCCCGTTTGCATCATCATAAGCCGCCACAATCTGTTTTTCGGCCACGGTTCCGGCCGGACTGTCGGTGGCAGGATCAAGCACCACCACTTTATACCCCATACTTTGCGCGGCATGGCAAAACATGCGGCCCAGCTGACCGCCGCCCAACATGCCAAGCCATTGGCCTGGATTAATAACAGTAGAAGTGGTTATGGTATTACTCATAGGGTATAAAAATAATGAACGTTAAGAATAAAACTAAGCCGAAGGGGGTAAAGTCATGGCACTGGCCGCTGCGGTTTGCTTTTTGCGAAAAGCAATGAGTTTGTCACGCAGTTCGGGGTTGGTCATGGCCAGGGTCGCAATGGCATGCAGGGCGGCATTGGCCGCGCCGGCCTCGCCAATGGCAAAGGTGGCCACCGGCACGCCCTTGGGCATTTGCACAATAGACAGCAGGGAGTCTTCGCCCTTTAAATAGCGTGAAGGCACCGGCACCCCGAACACGGGGACTTCGGTAAGCGCTGCCATCATGCCCGGCAAGTGGGCTGCCCCGCCCGCCCCGGCAATAATCGCACGGATGCCCGAACCATAGGCACGGGCACCGTATTCAACCATTTGCAATGGCATGCGA
>JAAYHN010000073.1 GCA_012735395.1 Alcaligenaceae bacterium
CAGCAGCAGCAGAAAAAAATTACCGCACTCGAGCAGCAGGTTATTGCCGAAACCCAGCGTTTAATTACCCAGGAAAGCGGCGAAAGGCTGAATACCGTTGCGGCCACCTTTCGTGAGTTAAGCATTCAGGCCAGTATTGCTGAAGAAGCCTATAAAATGAGCCTGGCCTCTTTAGAAAACACACGTATAGAAATCAATAAAAAATTTCGCAGCCTGGCTGTAATTGTTAGCCCTAATTTACCTGATAGCGCTATTTACCCAGAGCGCATTTATAATTTAATTACCCTGTTAATTGGCCTGTTTGCCTTATTGGGTATTGTGCGCTTTATCGTTGCTATTATTAAAGACCATAAAGATTAATTTCACGGGCGAATTTTATGTTAACAATACAACAGACCTTTCTTTCTTCTGTATACCGGCCCACGCAAACCGTGTTACGGGTGATGGGGGGGCTTGGCATGGTGCTGGCCTTAAGTGGCTGTGGTGCTGTTTTGTCGGGCAGCGGGCCATACATGGGCACCATTACAGCGGTAGAAAACAGTAATACCCCGGCCTATAAACTGGTTAACCTGACTGCAGAAACCATTACGCCTTATGCGCGCCGGCCCCAGCCTGCTGCCGTAAGCCATGTTTCGCCCGTTGCCAGTACCATGGCTATCCGCCTGGTGCCGGGTGATGTAATAAAAGTTATGATTTCAGACTCAGCCGAAGGGGGGGTGTTCGCCCCTTTGGCGGCCGGTGGTACGGTATTTAATAATGTACGGGTTGCCCCCAACGGGGCCATTAAATTGCCTTATGTAGGCAGCTTAAATGTAAAAGGTTTAACGTTAACCGAGGTAGACGATGCCATCAGTAAAAAGCTGAAAGGCGCTGCCGCCACCGACCCGCAGGCACATACTGAAATAACCGGTGATTTGTCCGGTTCCGTTCTGGTGGCGGGGGCCGTTAAGGCGCCTGGCCGTTTTTCCAGCCTGAACGGGCCGTTAACCATTTTAGATGTTGTTAATATGGCGGGCGGTCCAATAGCAGAGCCGCACTTGGTGAATGTAGTGGTACGCAATGGCAAACAGGCCTATACCATTAACTATAACGATGTCTTGTTGGGTAAAAACCAGGCGGTGGCCCCGCGCTCGGAAGTGATTTTAGAGCGAGATCGCCAGCGTTTTGTGGCCATGGGTGCCATACGTGAACCGGGTTTGAAAGATTTCCCTTCCGCAAAGCCAAGCCTGTTGGAAGTGCTGGGTTCGGTTGGCGGGCTTGATGAAAGCAAGGCCGACCCGCAAGGCGTATTTGTATTCCGGCTTAACCCGGCAGCGGCAGAAAATGAACCACAGGCAGAAGTATTCAGGCTGGATATGCGCATGCCCGAATCTATTTTCCTGGCACGTGTTTTTCAGGTAATGCCTGAAGATGCAGTTTATGTAACAAACGCCCCTGTTTATGAATGGCAAAAAATTATTTCACCTATTGTGCAAACCCTGGTGCTGGGGCGCACAGTAGGCGGTTTTTAATCATTTTGCAATATATTATGGTTATCTTGTCACATGCTTAAACCACGCAGCTCTTTGGCTATTGTAAAAGCGGTTTTGTTTGCCCTTATTATGCGCGAAATGCGTGGCAAAATAGGGGCAAAACGGTTTGGCATGTTTTGGCTGCTATTTGAGCCAATGGTGCAAATTGTTATCATGATGACCATATTTTCCCTGCGTTCAGTAGCGGGAACAACCGGGTTTGATTACCCGGTATTTTTAATGGTTGGCATGGTGCCGTTTTTTTTAATGAGAAATATTTCATTAAAAGGGATGGAAGCAGTCAGTGCCAGTAAGGCGTTGTTTGCCTATAAACAAATCAAGCCGTTTGATACAATACTGGCCAGGGCTTTGGTGGAAGGCATATTGTATATATGCGTATATATCATACTGTCATTTATATTGGGTTTTTGGTTTGGTTATGACGCTTCAATAAGCCACCCGCTAAAGTGGCTTTATATATTAGGTATTGGTTTGTTAATGTCATTTGCTATGGCGTTGCTGTATTGCATGCTGGGTGAAATGCTGCCGGAAGCAAAAACGTTTATTCGGGTTATCTATTTACCCATTTATTTGTTGTCTGGTGTGTTGTTCCCTATCTGGATTTTGCCCAACTACATTATGGATTGGCTGCTATGGAACCCCTACTTGCATATTATAGATGAATTACGCAGGGCTACTTTTGAACATTATCCGCTACATTATGGGGTCAATTTAGCATACCCCTTAAAAATTACGGTTGTTTTATTGCTGTTTTCATTGGCCTTGTACCGGGTTCGGCGTTTAAAACTGGTATCGCTATGATTGAATTGCGTAACGTTACCAAGTCTTATAAAACCCCAAAGGGGCGGGTATATATTTTTAAAGACCTTTCTTTAACCATACCTGATGACAAAAGCATTGCTTTAATAGGCCGCAACGGGGCGGGTAAATCTACCTTAATGCGTTTGCTGGGTGGGCTGGATACCCCCGATAAAGGCAGCATTATCACACCCAACAGTATTTCCTGGCCAGTGGGCTTAAGTGGCGGTTTTCAAGGCAGCATGACCGCAAGGGAAAATGTAAAATTTGTGGCGCGGGTTTATGGTGCAGAAGGTGAAAAGCTGCAAGAAGTTGTAAAGTATGTGCAAGACTTCGCTGAAATAGGCGATTATTTTGATCGCCCGGTAAATACTTTTTCTTCGGGTATGCGATCAAGGGTGGCCTTTGGTTTAAGCTTGGCTTTTGAGTTTGATTATTACCTGATTGACGAAGCGATGTCGGTAGGCGATGCCCACTTTAAGAAAAAAGCAACCCAGGCATTTAAAGATAGGATAAGCACAGCGAAAGTTATTATGGTAACGCACAGCATGGGGCAGGTACGCCAAATGTGTGATTATGTGTTGCTGGTTCAGAATGGAAAAGTAATTGCATTTGATGACATTGAAGAGGGTATTAAATGTTATCAACAATAAAATTAACGGTTTTTATAAATAAAAATTTTAAGGTTTTGAAATGAATCAAATTAGTATTGGTACAAGAAAAATAGGTGATGGTTGCAAACCCTTTGTTATTGTAGAAATGGGTATTAATCATGAAGGCTCATTGGAAACAGCATTTGAAATGGTTGATGCCGCCTGGCAATCAGGTGCAGAAATTATTAAACACCAAACTCATGTCATTGAAGATGAAATGAGTAAAGCTGCAAAAAAAGTAATTCCCGGTAACGCCTCAGTTTCAATTTACGATATTATGGAACGATGTGCTTTAAGTGAAGAAGATGAAATAAAATTAAAAAATTATGTTGAATCAAAAGGTATGATTTTTATCAGTACCCCTTTTTCACGAGCTGCTGCAGACAGGCTGGAGCGTATGGGGGTTCTTGCTTATAAAATAGGCTCTGGTGAATGTAATAATTATCCATTATTAGAGCATGTAGCTTCATTTGGCAAGCCGATTATTTTAAGTACAGGCATGAATAACATTGAAAGTGTTGCTAAAGCAGTTGCTATTTTTAGGGAATATAAAGTGCCGTATGCTTTATTACATACAACTAACTTGTATCCCACTCCATCTCATTTGGTAAGGCTTGGTGCAATGCAAGAACTCCAGGAAGCTTTTCCAGATGCTGTTGTTGGGCTTTCAGATCATACCACTTCAAATTTGGCTTGTTTTGCTGCGGTCGCTTTAGGCGCATCAGTATTGGAACGCCATTTTACCGACAGAAAAGATCGTTCCGGGCCTGATATAGTAAATTCGATGGATCCAGTAGATTTAAGAGAGCTTATTTTGGGCAGTGAAGAAATAAGAAAAATGAGAGGGGGTAAAAAAGAGGCAGCTGAAGAAGAACAAGTAACCATTGATTTTGCTTTTGCTACAGTCGTTTCCATTAAACCTATTCGTAAGGGTGATATTTTTACCAAAGAAAATATTTGGGTTAAAAGGCCAGGAACAGGTGAAATAAAAGCTGAGCAGTATAAAGAGCTATTGGGAAAAAAAGCGGCAATTGATATTGATGAAGATGAGCATATCTCATGGGGACAGATTAGTGAATAACAAAAAAAAAATACTGTTTTTAACCGGTACAAGAGCTGATTTTGGTAAGTTAAAATCTTTAATTCGAATAACAGAGTCTATAGATTCCTTAAGTTCAAGAGTGTTTGTGACAGGCATGCATATGCTTAAAAAGTATGGCAGCACTTTTAAAGAAGTAGAGGAAAGCGGCTTTCAAAATATACATAAGTATATTAATCAGCACATAAACGAACCAATGGAGATGGTTTTAGCCAGCACCATTCATGGTTTGTCTCGCTATGTGCATGAAACTTCACCTGATATGATTGTGGTTCATGGTGATAGGGTAGAGGCATTGGCGGGCGCTATTGTAGGAAGTATGAATAATATTCTTGTTGCTCATATTGAAGGAGGAGAACGGTCAGGAACAATAGATGAGTTAATACGGCATTCTGTAACAAAATTGGCGCATATCCATCTCGTTTCTAATGAAGAGGCTCGAAAAAGAGTTGTTCAAATGGGAGAAGCGGAAGAAACCGTTTTTATTATAGGTTCAGCTGATATTGATTTTATGAAGGACTCAACTAAATTGCCATCTTTGGACATGGTAAAAAAACATTATGATATTCCCTATGAAAAATATCATATTGTTATGTTTCATCCGGTCACGACAGAGGTAGATGAAATGGCTAAATATGCTAATAATTTAGTAGATGCTCTTTTAGAGTCAGATAATAATTATGTTGTGATTTATCCAAATAATGATCATGGAA
>JAAYHN010000074.1 GCA_012735395.1 Alcaligenaceae bacterium
CCCCGGCCCGAAACCATTCATGCCGTTTATGCCTCCCGTCGGGGCCAATTGCCGGCGGTGCGTGCCTTGCTGGATTTTCTGGCAGAAGCGTTCAGGCAGCTGCCATCAGCCTGATACCTCGCTCACTGAAATAGCCATCCAGCGTTGTGGCTGCAGCATGTGGATCTGCCAGGGCCTTATCATAAACGTGACCTGCCAAACTATTGCGGCAAGTGAATCGTGGTTATTGGTGTTGTTTGCAACCACCCAGGGCAAACTTACATGCGTATAGTGCTGGCATCAACTCAAGAACCGGCACCCAAAAAGGCAAATGGCCGGGTTTCCACAAAAGAAGCGGACACTTCCCCGGCATAGACCTTGCTTTGCTGGTGGCCCAAATCCAGTTTCAGGGCTTCATCTGGGCCCAGGTCAAAATTGATTTTCTTTAAATCTACCCAAAACGTGTTAGGGCTGAAGGCAGACTCGAAGAAATAATTAAGATTCTGGTGATCGACAACCGTACGCCAGCGGGTTGATGAAATATTGGGTTCTGTTTCAGAGGATATGCCATAAGGAACTGATACATTGCGAATAATGCCGAACATACTGGCCAGCGACTCTTCCAGGGAGGCTTTCTTGGGAATGGCATCAACATAAAATGAGGCGCGGACAAAGCGGTCTGCCGCCCGGTTGGTGCCGGGTAACATAACGGTGCCACCAATTTGTTTCCAGTAGTTGTCCAGGGCGATTTGATCAGAAAACACGGGTGAGTTTGTCATGACCTGATAGCTTCTGTCATGATGAATGACTTGTTTGCCACCAACATATTCAATAATGGCGCTGTCACCGGAAGCGTCTGACAGGGACAGATGTAAGGTGGCAAACCGGTTCTGGCCGGGAACGGAATCAGTGACCAGGGTAAAGGGTTCTTTTTCAAGTGCTTTAACCGCTTCTTTAACAGAAGCGAAATTGTCCAGCATATATTGAGCCCACAAGGAAATACTGAGCCCGGGTTTGCTTTCTTTTGTGAACTCAGGATATTGTGACTCGACCAGCCACAGCAGGTTGGCTGCCAGGCCTTTTTCATTGAGTCCATCGGTGGTGGCAATATCGTAACCCGTGGCAACCACGCTGCCGTATTTGGCTTGCCATTCAATAGAGTTGGGGCCTGTCTGCCCCTGCCGTTTCACACCCCGAGGCAGTGCCCATAGATTGGTTTCGACATCCACTTTCCAGTCCATAGAGCGGGCGGTGATGATTTGCTGTTCTGTGCCTAAATAAACTACCCGGGTGCATGCCATAGCTGTTGTGATCCCACCTAAAATTAATGAAGAGGCTAATAAAAAACGATTTATCTGAAAACCTTTTTGCTTATTCTGTTGCATCTTACAGTCCTGTAATGGATTTTTTGGGTTTATATTGAATGAATAATATGTGATTGTTGCTGTATAAAAACGGTTCAAGGGCAATCAGAATTGCCAGGTCAGGCCAAGAAAAGGCCCTGTCAGGCGGGTGTCAATAAGCATGCCCTTGTTGCGATAATCCAGGTCAAGATGCCGGTACCCTGTTGATATATGCATGTTGTCACTTATTTTATAGTTTATACTTAAAAGAAATTGCCTGGTTTTTTCAGAGCCTGCCCCGAACCCCCCAATATCACCATAAGTCAGGATTGACCAGTCCGGATCCAGCGTAAAATTTGCACGCAGTGCCACTATCGGATCGACAAAGGTCTTTTCGCTGGATTTTTGTTCACCCAGTAACGGGACTTTAACCGAGCCACGAACACGCCAGAGCCGTGCACCTGCCATCACATCCAGTGTTACCAACGGGTCTGTAATTGCCCGGTAGCCACCGGTTAGGGTGAGTGCGGCCGTTTTTAGCTTGCCACTTGCAGAAATGCCGGGGAACACCTCTCCTTTTCTGGAAAGGCTTGCGTAAAGCAAGTCTCCGTTTACCACGAAGCGTTCTTTGCGGGCAAAACCATTCAGGAAAAAAGCGCCGTCCAGGTCTTTTAAGACTTTAGAAAAGGACTTGTCTATGGAAATGGTAGGGGCGCGAGAAAAAGGCGTGATGTTGCCGCCCATTCCGGTTGCCCAGACATAGGGGGTAATTTGCCCGTGCCAACCCGTATCGTGTGCCATGGCGGTTGTTGGAACCAGGCTGCTAGCCAGAACTGAAATAATAAAGGCATGCGGTTTTAGTAAGTACCGCTGTTTATGAACTGGCATCATTAGTAATATATTTCCTTGCTTGTAATGACCATGACTACACCGGCTGGCGTAGTACCCGGGTTTTTAATTGCTGCGGCGTTCCACCTGAAGTTTGCCCAGCGTGGCGGCAATATCCTCAGCCGATGTTTCCGGGCGAATATTGTTATCTATTTTCAGAATCCGGCCGTCCTTGCCAATATAGATGGTTTGCCGTTTGGCGAAACCTTGTGAATGCAAGACACCGTAGGCCCTGGCAACAGACTTGTCTTCATCACTGAGTAAAGGGAAATTGGCACCGGTTTCGGTTGCAAAACCTATGTTGTCAACCAACGGGTCAACACTGGCCATGAAGTAGCTGACATTGAATTTTTGAATCAGGTGACCGTTTTCTGACAGGGACTTACACTCTATGGTGCAGCCCGATGTGTAGGCTTTGGGAAACCAGGCAAGTACGACAGCCTGCTTGCCTTGATAGTCGGAGAGCCGATACGTTTTGTTATCGGTGCCGGGTAAGGCAAAATCAGGTGCCGGCTCACCTACTTCAAGCGCATTGGCCTGTGCGGTAATGGATAGCAGGCTGGCCAATAATAACGGTTTCCAGAGCTTGAACATGGTTTCCTCATGCAAATTTATCTTATCTTGCAAATAATTTAGCGTGTCATACGCTTGAGGGTGTCGTCCCGCAAGATGAAGTGGTGATAGAACGCAGCGGCAATGTGGCCGATGACCAGCAGGACAAAAAGCAGGGCAAGTGGTGAATGCAGGCTGCCGACACTCACCATCCAGCCAATTTCGGTTTCACTTCTTGCAATGAGCTGCTGGCCAAAAACCTTTAAGCCATAACCCCTGCCTGTCATATATAAAATGCCCAGAACGGGTAAAAGCAGCATGACAATGTACAGCAGAATATGGCCTATTCTGGCCAGTGGCGCCAAAGGGCCGGTTAGTTGAGGGCGGTGTGGATACTGTTTGATGGCCCAGAGTACGCGCAGGATTCCCAGCGTTAAGATGAGGAAGCCGATGGATAAATGCCACGAAACCAGCGTCAAGCCTACCCAGTGCTCGCCGTCGTTGATGCGGTCGCCTATTTTAAGAAACTGCCACAAGACCAATACAGCTATTCCCCAGTGAAACCATCGGCTTAGGCTGCCGTAACGTTCAGGTGTATCTCTCATCTTTCACTCCTTGAGTGTTTAGCAGGATAGAACACAGCATTAATACAGTTGCGGTTTGGCTTAATGTTATGGGTTTACGTTAACTGCACCTTCATGGTGCTGTCAATAATTTTCTGTGATAATGGTTGCTTAAGTCAAATATAGCCAAACGGAATATAAAGGAGTGCTTTGTGGGTAACGCAATAGTGGCAAATCGTGAACAGTTTAATGGGGTGAAAGAAACGGTTGAGCTTTTGTATGAGGGAGAAATGATCAGGGGTATTTTCTTTCGCCCGGCAGGCGTTGGGGGGCTATTGCCAGCCGTTGTTTTAGGCAACGGCTGGGGAATGGTCGCCACGGGTGGGGATATGGAAGATTACGCTGCCGTAGTGGCTAACCGGGGTTTCGGGGTATTGGTGTTTGATTATCGCTGCCTGGGTTTAAGTGATGGCCAGCCAAGGCAGGAAATTGACCCGTTTAAACAGGTGGATGATTTTCGTGCCGCTATTTCTTATGTGAGAAGCAGGGCAGATGTGGATCGTGAACGAATTGGCATTTGGGGAACCAGTTATGGTGGCGGGCATGCCTTGGTGGTGGCCGCACTGGATAAACGGGTTAAGTGTGTGGTAAGCCAGGTGCCCACAATTAGTGGCTTCAAGGCGGCCCAGCGTCGTGCGCCACATGAAAAAGCCAAAGCATTACAGGCCCGGTTTGAAGCAGACCGGGAGGCGCGTTTTGCAGGCGAACCTCCTGCGCGTTTGGCTACCGTAAGCGAAGATTCCCAAGCGGCGGTGGTGTATCCTGGCCAGGACTCTTTTGAATATATGGCAGGAGAGGGTAAGCGTTCTCCATCTTGGGTGAACGAGGTTACGTTGCGCTCTATTGAGCTTGCCCGTGCATATGAACCCGGGGTTTATATCAAGCGTGTTGCGCCAGCGCCATTGCTGATGATTATTGCCAATGATGACGCATTGACACCGCCTGATTTACAGCAGGAGGCCTTTGCCGAAGCATATTACCCGAAAGAACTCAGGGTTGTGGCCGGAGGGCACTATTCTGTCTATCGTGAACATTTTAAAGAGACAAGTGAAGCTGCGGCAGCGTGGTTCCATAAGCATTTATAAATGATTGCTTATTGTGAGTGGTTATTTTGTAAAAAATGCCGCCGTCTCTTGTGGGGCATTGGGCTAAAATTACCCAAATAAATAGTGGGGTTGGTGGCAAGATTATTATATGAAAGCTTGGCTGTGCAAGGAGTGGATATGACTTATGTTCGTACTTTACCGGTAGGTAAAAAATCAGCTTTTGTTTTCAAGGATTATCTGGATTCTGTTAAAGCAAAACTTGAGGCGCTTGTTAATAAGGTGCACCCCGAGCATTTGCCCGAACTGATGAGTTTGGTTCGGGAAGTTTTGGCAATTAACCATATCAAGCAGTTGGACAGATTGCAAGAAATAGACAAAATGATTAGCAATCGTGCCTGGCGGTATCGTTGAGCCGGAGGTAACGCTGGCCAAACTGAAAGCTCTGGGGGCTGATGCGGTGATTGGTGTGCTTAGCGGGATTACCGGCCTGTTGCCGCTTACGTAGGCGCTATCCTGACAGGTGCGTATACAGGCAATCCTGGTAGGCAGCCTCAGCCATCAGCTGGATTTCGTATGCGCCATAGAGGTGACCGGACTAAAACCGGTTATTAGACGTCATTTTTCGCTTGATGAAGCAGGCTTGAGTGTAGCCGTCGTTTGTAATAGATTGTGTTACAGTTGGTGTTATTCAAAATACACAGCGGATTAGTATTCCTGCGGCATCTATCAAGAGTTTTCCATGGCTATTAAAAAACATGACCTCTACTCATCTCTCAGGGCGTCTTGCAATGAACTAACTTTGCTAGTCGGCCAGATTAGCCAGGCCATGACGCAGGAACCGCTGATGGACAAGATGGGGTTGATATGACAGAAAAACCAGTTTCCCTCTCTTCTTCCCCACAAGGCTACACCGATTGGCTGGTTGAGCTGAAAGGGCGCATTCACGCCGCACAACAACGGGCGACTCTGGCTGTAAATCGTGAGTTGGTGGGCCTATACTGGCAGATTGGCCGCGACATCCTGGTACGGCAGGCTGAGCAGGGTTGGGGTGCTAAGGTCATTGATCGACTGGCTCATGACTTGAGTACGGCTTTTCCCGATATGAAGGGATTTTCGCCGCGCAACCTCAAATACATGCGGGCGTTTGCCGAGGCTTGGCCTGATTAATCAATTGTGCAACAGGCTGCTGCACAATTGCCCTGGGGTCACAACTTGGTATTACTGGACAAGCTGCCCGGCCCACAAACCCGTCGTTGGTATGCGGCGAAAGCAATTGAGCATAACTGGTCGCGTAACGTGCTGGTAATGCAGATCGCGTCCCGACTGCTGGAGCGTAGCGGGAAAGCGGTCACCAATTTCCCTGCCACTCTGCCTGCGGCGCAATCTGATTTGGCGCGAGAGTCAATCAAAGATCCATACCGTTTCGACTTTCTTGGTCTAAGCGATGAGGCGCAAGAGCGCGAGATTGAAAGCGCGCTGGTGCAGCACGTCACCGATTTTCTGCTGGAGTTGGGTTCAGGTTTTGCCTTCGTAGGGCGGCAGGTGTTGCTGGACGTGGGCGGTGATGAGTTTTTCATCGACTTGTTGTTCTACCATCTCAAGCTACGCTGCTATGTGGTGATTGAGCTCAAGGGTGGTAAATTCAAGCCCGAGCACCTAGGGCAATTGGGCTTTTACCTGACAGCTGTAGATACGCAAGTGAAGCATCCTGATGATGCTCCCACCATTGGTTTGTTGCTGTGTAAGAGCAAGAACAAGGTAGTGGCTGAATACGCTTTGCGCAACAACGCCCAGCCGCTGGGTGTGGCCGAGTACCAACTGGTCGAGTCTCTGCCTGCAGAATTGCAAACCAGCCTGCCCAGCATTGAGCAGATTGAGCGCGAGCTTGAAGGGCACACCGGAGAATAGCGCCAGACATATAAGATACATCTTACGGACTAATTTACAAGGAGAATGTTTCTGTGGACAAGCCCCGGCAGTTATCTTCTTCCCTGGCGGTTTCAGAACGGAAGGCCGTACTGAGTGAGCCGCATATGGTGCCGCTAGCGAAGTTTGTTCAGACGCTAAGATTGACCAATCCTGGCTGGGAATTTCCTGATTTCGATCCCCTTGATGGAGGAGTAGAGGCGGAGATATTATTTTTATTTGAAAAATCTGGTCCTATGACATCCGCCAAAAGTAAGGGTTCTGGGTTTATATCAAGAAACAATGATGATCCAACAGCACATGCCACATTTGTTTTTATGAATGAAGCAGGACTGAAGCGGAAACGTACATTAATCTGGAATGTAATACCGGGTTGGAACGGGACCAGAAAGGTGACTGCTTCAGAGTTACGTTTAGGAGTCGTACAGCTGGAGGCACTTATTCCTTTATTACCAAATTTAAAGACGATTGTTTTGGTGGGTAGTAAGGCGAAACGTGCAATACGGCTCTTGAAGCCTATGGGGCTATGTATTCTTACTTCTGCGCATCCTTCTCCTATCGTACGGGCGACAAGACCTGAGGAGTGGCATGCTATACCTACAGTTTGGGCTAAGGCGTCAAGTCGTTAAGTTTTTTTGTCGATCTATTTGTTAGAGGTTGTTACATAGAAGAAAGAGAGCTTATCAAATCAGCTTTTTATAACTTTATTTTGATTGTATTTTTATATCAATAAGATAGTTTTAATAAGTAATTTCAATTTAATAGGAAGAAAGCCTGCAAAAGCATCTCTTGAAAAGGCGTCAACAAAAGCGTCAACGGAAAAATATTGAGCTTGCTTATTTTTTGAGCTTTTGGAAAAAATTTCTCTGTAAGTCGTTGATTTATATAGAGAATTTCAGATGGTGCCCGGGGCCGGAATCGAACCGGCACGCCTTGCGGCGGGGGATTTTGAGTCCCCTGCGTCTACCAATTTCACCACCCGGGCAATTTGATATTACAGCCAATAAAGCTGTAACAATAGGCAGGAAAGAAAAAATTATACCTGCTTTTTTCTTTTTTTACATCATTTTCAGTGCTATTTTCCCACAAAATAAATTTTTTATGGAAAAGTTGTCGTATCTGCAACACAAACAACATAAACTCAATATAATGCTAATGATAATCAATCTCAATAGATAAAGTGATTTGAGTTTTGGTTAGGTAAAATCTCCCTATAACCTATTTGCCTTAAGGCCAGGAAACCATGGATACCGATTTACAGCAACTGCAATCCGAAATAGACCGTTTACATACCGAATGCCTTTCTTTAATCATGGCAACCCTTAACGACCAGAACGAGCCTAATGCCAGTTATACGCCTTTTGCCTGGCAAAATAACTGCTTTTATATTCTGGTTTCGGGTATGGCTACGCATACGGTCAATTTGCAGCAGAACCCCAATCTGGCTGTTTTGCTGGTAGACGATGAAAGCAAAACAAAAAATATTTATGCCCGTGTCCGTTTAAGCTATCAGGTCAGGGCCGAAGCGGTTGATAAAAACAGTGATGAATATGGCGGGGCATTGGCTGCCCTAACTTCGCGTGCCGGTAAAACGGCAGAGTTGGTGGCCTCTTTACCAGACTTTGTCATGTATCGCCTGCAGCCTTCAAAAGGAACGCTAGTGCAGGGTTTTGGCAAGGCTTTTGTATTTGACCCGGTGGAAAGGGC
>JAAYHN010000075.1 GCA_012735395.1 Alcaligenaceae bacterium
CGGATACCCTTAATGCCAATACTGAAAGCGCACAGTCTTTCAGCGAATTTGGCCTGCACCCCAGCCTGTTAACCGCGATTGTTGCCAGCGGTTATACCGTACCGACGCCTATCCAGGCCCAGGCTATTCCGGCCATTATCGATGGTAAAGATGTAATGGGGGCGGCGCAAACAGGAACCGGCAAAACCGCTGCATTTACCTTGCCTTTGCTGCATCGTTTAATGCCGTTTGCAAGCACCAGCACTTCACCGGCAAGGCATCCGGTACGCGCCCTTATTCTGGCGCCTACCCGCGAACTGGCCGACCAGGTGGCCGATAGTGTCAAGCGTTACAGTGAAAGTTGCCCTTTGCGTGTTGCCGTGGTTTTTGGCGGGGTTGATATTGGCGCCCAGAAAGAAGAATTGCGTAAAGGGTGTGAGCTGGTCATTGCCACACCAGGCCGTTTGCTAGACCATATCGAACAGAAAACCATTAACCTGTCGCAAGTTAATACATTGGTGCTTGATGAAGCCGACCGTATGCTTGACATGGGCTTTTTGCCAGACCTTGAGCGTATCGTGAGATTATTGCCCAAGGCACGCCAAAGTTTGCTTTTTTCTGCCACCTTCAGTGGTGAAATTCGCAAACTGGCCCGTTCTTTCCTGAAAAGCCCGGTTGAAATCAATGTGGCACCACAAAACGCGACCTCCGATAACGTCACCCAAATAGCCTACCCGGTTACCGGTAATAACAAGCAGGCAGCCGTACTGTATTTGCTGAAATCACGTAATCTTAGCCAGGTGATTATATTTGTGAATACCAAACTGGGTGTCAGCCGTTTAACCCGTGAGCTGGTCAAAGAAGGGATCAAGGCCGAATCCATTCATGGCGACCGTACCCAAATGGAGCGTATCAAGGCGCTTGAAGGCTTTAAGGCCGGGGAAATTGCCGTGCTGGTGGCCACCGATGTGGCCGCCCGTGGGCTTGATGTCGCTGGCTTGCCTTGCGTGATTAACATGGACCTTCCGTTTAACCCTGAAGATTATGTCCACCGTATCGGGCGTACCGGGCGGGCCGGCGCTTCCGGCGAGGCGATTGCCCTTTACTCAAGCCACGAAGAAAAACTGCTTGAAGACATTGAAAAACTGATTAAGGTTAAAGTACCACGGGGTACACTGGATATCCCCGATCTGTTCTTGCACCGGGGGGGCAGTAATGATGCCCGTGGCCGTAATAAAAACGAGCGTTTCAAACGCACGTTCCCGGCCTCCAGGAATGTGCCTATAGATGACTTTTTCTTCAAACCTTATGAGCCGGCGATAAATGCCCGGCAACAGGAAGTCGATCGCCAGCAGCCACAAGATTACAAGCGGGCCGATCACCCGTCAACGGCAAAACAGCCACAATTGGCCATCTTGCTGGGTGGCAGGCCTAAGCCGCTCAAGCCTGCTGAATCAGCCGAGTAAATGCAGCCGGCCCGTCAGGCCGGGCCGGGTCGGTGGGGCGGATACTTTGCAAAATGCGCTCCAGGTGGCTGATATAAGGCAGCATGGTTCCAAAAAAATGATTTTTCCCCTCTATCTGGATTAACAGCGTGGGGAAATTTTCTATGTCAATATCATCAAGCAGTTCGGGGTCGTCTTCGATGTCCACCCACACAAACAGGTGTTTCGGGAAGCGGTGACTGAGCTCTTTAAAAGCGTCAAAGTATTCTTTACAGGTGCCGCACCATTGCGCGCAATAGCAGGCGACCAGCCAGACATCAGGGTCATGCAATTTGTTGGCAATGGTGGATGCGTGGTGGCTTGGGTTTTGAATTAACATTACGGGTATTGGGCAGAAGGGCTGGCAGGAATTGAAATAAACCGTTTATTGTTGCCGTAAAACCCCGGGCAAAATATAAACAGCCTGTTTTCTGTTGCCAGTTAATTTAATATCATAAAACAATCTTGATGTTACAGTCAAAAATTGTCATTGCCAGTATGTATAATCATTGAAGTTAATATTATGCAGGTTGCTGCTTTAATGCCAAAAGGATAAAACATGAGTCATAATGCGCCAAGAAAAATAGGTCTGTTTATTGTTGGAGATGAAATTCTTTCCGGCCGACGCACAGACAAGCATTTATCAAAAGTTATTTCATTGTTGAATGACAGGGGCATGCAATTGTCATGGGCCCGTGTTTTACCCGATGACCTGGATACGCTGGTAGAAGAGTATAAGCGCAGCTTTGCCTCGGGGGATATCGTGTTTTCCAGTGGTGGTATTGGTGCCACTCCCGATGATAAAACCAGGGATGCCGTGGCTTTGGCGTTGGGTGTCAAACTTGAGTTGCATCCAATTGCAGCCAAGCTGATTACTTCACGCTTCCAGGAATTGGCCAAAGAAGGGCGGGGCAGCATTGATATGGGAACCCCTGAAAACCAGCGGCGTCTGGCAATGGGGGTGTTTCCCGCCGGTGCTGAAATCGTGCCTAATCCCTATAATAAAATTCCGGGCTTTTTTATTCAGGATCACACCTTTGTTCCGGGGTTTCCTGAAATGGCCTGGCCCATGCTTGAATGGACACTGGACCAGCGTTATGCCATGTATCACAATCTCAGGCCGGCCGAGGTGCATTCTGTTTTAGCCTATGCCTTGCCCGAATCAAGAATTACGCCAGCGCTGGAGTTCATTGAGCTTAACTGGCCAGGTGTCCGTACTTTCAGCCTGCCCAGTGTCGCCAAAGATAACCAGCCACCTTATGTTGATTTGGGGGTGAAAGGCCAGGCACCGGCGGTACAGGAAGCATTTTCATATTTAAAAGGTGAAATTCTGCGCGTGGGCGGGCGCTTCAGTTTTTAATATAAATGGCTGCGTTAAACTAATGGGTGAACTGCATTGCAAAATGAATTTTGATAGCAAAAATCAGTTCACTTGTTTTCACATTATGAGATAAAATATATTGCATCGCAATATATAAAGATTCGTCATGACATCCGATAGCCTGATAACGCCGAAAACCAGATCCAATCCTGATATAACCATTCAGGTACTGGAGCGTGCCATGAAACTGCTTGATGTACTGGCAGAGCAAACAGAACCCATTTCCCTCAAGGAAATTGCCGCACTGGCCAATTTGCATGCCTCAACGGCACATAGAATTTTGAATGATCTTGCGGCAGGACGTTATGTCGACCGGGTCAGTAATGGTACTTACCAGCTGGGTATGCGCTTGCTTGAGCTGGGTTCACTGGTTAAAGAGCGTCTTAATGTCCGGGATATCGCGCATGAGCATATGCATGCCCTGCACAGGCAAACCGGCCAAACCATCAACCTGTCCATCCAGCAGGGTGATGATATCGTTTATATAGACAGGGCCTGGAATGAACGCTCAGGCATGCAGGTTGTCAGGGCCATTGGGGGCCGTGCGCCATTGCATCTTACGTCTGTGGGCAAGCTGTTCCTGGCTTCGGCAGACCCCAGAATAGTGCGTGCTTACGCGCTTCGTACCGGCTTAAGCGGTACCACCGGTAATAGCCTGACCGATCTCGAACGCCTTGAAAAAGAACTGGCTTTTGTTAAACGACATGGTTATGCCCGTGACAATGAAGAACTGGAGCTGGGGGTGCGTTGTATTTCTGCCGGTATTTATGATGATGCCGGCAAGCTGGTGGCCGGTTTATCCATTTCATCGCCTTCCGAACGCATGCGTGAAGAATGGGTGGGTTTATTGATTCAGACTGCGTCAAAAATTTCAGTTGCTTTAGGGTATGAAGCGCATCAGCGGGAAACCGTCTGAATATCAGAAAACCGTTTTTCTGTCATTAAAACTTAATCAAAACAGGTTATATTTCAATCAGTTAGGTTTTAATGGTTGATTTTGCAATTTATTACATATTTATTGTGCAACGCACAAAAAATACTTGACCCAGAACTTAAAAGACGTATAATTTGAATTGTGCGGTGCAATATAAATAGGTGGGTAGTTATTCCTAGCAAGTTATTGCAGCCGGCTGTTCAAATTTTAGCAGCAGCAGTTTTTACTTCACATACTCATTTATTTGTTTTTCTCTATTAGGATATATCATGAGCGCAATCCCACAACAAATTCTAGACAGCCAAAAATCAGCCCTGAACACTATCGTAGCCGTACAAGGTTCACTTTTCGGTGGTTTCGAAAAACTGGTTGACCTGAACATGAAAGTGATCAAGGCTTCTTTGGGTGAAGTTGCCGAGCAATCCCAACAGGTTTCCAGCCTGAAAGATCCTCAGGAAGCAGTCGCTTTTGTTTCTGCATTGGCCCAGCCTAACGCTGAAAAAGCCGTTGCTTACACAAAAAATGTATACGACATTTTCTCTTCAGTTAATAACGAACTGATCAAACTGACAGAAAACCAGGTTGCAGAAGGCCAGCAACAAATCGCTGAAACCATCGACCAATTGGCTAAAAATGCACCTACAGGTTCAGAAAGCGCCATTGCCCTGTTGAAATCTTCACTGGCTACAGCTAGCAGCACCTACGACTCTCTGAACAAAGCCGCCAAACAGGCTGCTGAAGTTGCTGAAAGCAACCTGACTGCTGCTACCAATGCCACAATCAAGGCTACTGAAACAGCCACAGCAGCTGCTACTTCTGCCGCTACAGCCGCTACTGCAGCAGCCAAGCCTGCAACTACTGGTGCACGCAAGTAATTTCAGTCGCAATTAAGCGATTGTAATTGAAGCCCGGGCTTACCGCTCGGGCGTGCCAATAAAAAAGCCTTCATTTCGAAGGCTTTTTTTGTTTCCGTGTTTTATGTTTCCGGGCTTGCCGGGTACTGTGCCTGGGCGTTCATGCCAGGCAGGTCATGATTCAGCTTATCTGTTTATGAAAACGTCACATTTCCTGAGGGCATCAACACAATCACCAAGCAGTTTGGGACCCTGGTAGATCAGGCCGGTATACAGCTGGACGGCATTGGCACCGGCATTGATTTTTTCAAGGGCCTGTTTGCCGGAGTTAATGCCTCCCACACCAATAATGGTAAAGCCGGCCCCCATTTCCTTGCGTAATGATTCAATAACTTTAAGCGACAGTTCATGAACCGGGGGGCCCGATAAGCCACCACTTTCTTCGTGATGCTTCAGACCTTGCACGGCAGCGCGGGAAAGTGTTGTATTCGTGGCAATAACACCATCAATTTCAAAACGGGGCAAAATCCCGGCAATGGCCTTGATTTGTTCTTCTTCAAGATCGGGGGCAATTTTTACCACGACCGGCACCATACGGCCATGCCGGTCGGCCAGGGCCTGGCGTTTTTCCCTGATCTGGTTCAGCAGGTCGCTTAATTCGTCTTCTGCCTGCAGGGCGCGCAGGTTTTTGGTATTGGGGGAAGAAATGTTGATGGTGACATAATCGGCAAAAGGATAAACACCCTCAAGGCCAATCAGGTAATCACTGGCGGCGTTCTCTATGGGGGTATCGGCATTTTTGCCAATATTCAACCCCAGGATGCCGCCTTTTTCGCGCCAGGTGCTGTTTTGGACATTGTTAAGGAAGGTGTCCAGGCCGTGGTTGTTAAAACCCATGCGGTTGATTAAGGATTCGGCCTGTGGCAGGCGGAACATGCGCGGCTTTGGGTTACCAGGCTGGGCACGTGGCGTAACAGTGCCAACCTCTATAAAGCCAAAGCCCAGTTGCCCCAGGGCATCAATGTACTCACCGTTTTTATCCAGCCCTGCAGCCAGGCCGATAGGGTTGCGCAGGGGCAGGCCCATTAAGGTGGTGGGAAGCAGGGTACGGTTCCCCTTAAGCAATTCCCGGGTGGTTTTGCATTGATGTGCTTTTTGTAGCGCGGTCAGGGTAAGCTCGTGGGCTTTTTCTGCATCAAGGGAAAAAAGCAGGGGGCGAACGAAAGGATAAAGTTTGAAAGTATTGAGCATGATGAAACGGAATGGTTGAACCCGCCTATTTTAACAAAATGTACGGGATTCTCCATCCCTAAGCGGATTTGGCGGGAGATGGTTAAGATAAACCCTGTAAAGCCGGGTGTTTTGAGGCAATCGGGTAAAACTATTCTTGCGCTGGCGTGTAGTCTACCCATTGCCTGTTGGTGTATAGCTGAATGGGCCGGAAGTTGGTTTTATATGACATTTTCGGGCTTTCCCTGATCCAGTAACCCAGATAAAGCCAGGGCAAGCCAAGCTGCCGGCATTGTTCTATTTGCCATAAAATGCCATAAGTACCCAGGCTGCCGGGGTAATCGGGGTCATAAAAAGTATACACGGCAGATAAACCGTCATCGCTGACATCAATAATCGACAGCATGCGCAAGACGCCATCAGCAGAGCGGAACTCTATCAGCTCTGTGTCAACATGGCTGGTGAGCAGGAACTGTTCATATTGTTCTTTGCCCTGGTCGTCCATGCCACCACCGGGATGGCGCTGGTGCTGGTAGCGGCTATACAACTGGAAATGTTCTTCGTGCCATTGCATGGGTACCCGGTTGGCAGATAAATCATGATGGCGTTTAAAAATGCGCCTTTGGGTGGCGTTTGCCTTGAATTCGCTGGCATTGATGCGAACCGATATACATGCCTGGCAGCTGTCACAATGGGGTTTGTAAGTGAATAAGCCACTGCGGCGAAAGCCGATTCTAAGCAGGCTGGCATACGCCCTGGCATTGACCAGGTGACCGGGGGCAACCACCTGTGAACGTGCCTGTCTGTTTTCTAGATAACTGCAGGGGTAAGGCGCAGTTAAGTAGAATTGAAGAATATGCAGGGAGGGATCGTGAATTTCGCTCATAGTCTAAATATAACGAAATATCTGGCACAGGTTCAATGAATATTGCCATCTGCCCGTAAAATACCGGTCTGCCATGGCAGGGGTGGCAGTGTTACCGTTGCCTGCAGGTGCGCCATAAATTGGTTCCTTGTGACCGGTGCCGCCCCAAGGCTGGCCAGATGGGCGGTTTGCTGCTGGCAGTCAATCCAGCTCACCCCATGTTTTTCAAGAAAGCGGACGGCATAAGCCAGGGCCAGTTTTGAGCTGTCGCTGGCAAAAGAAAACATGGATTCACCAAAAAACATTTTGCCAAGACTGACCCCGTACAAGCCGCCCATTAAATTGCCGTCAATCCAGGTTTCAATGCTGTGGGCAAGCCCCATGTGGTGTAGTCGTGTATAGGCATCAATAATATCCCGGGTGATCCAGGTCTCGCTGCCCGATGCTTGTCTGGGTGAGGCGCAGGCAAGCATAGTTTGTTCAAAAGCGGAATCCACTTTAATTTGTATGGCGGCAGAGGGCGTGCTTTCCTGTTTGGCAAGTTGCCTGAGCTTTTTTTTCAGGCTATGGGAAACAATGAAGTTTTTACATTGAAGAACCATGCGCTGTGAAGGTGTCCACCAGAGTATCGGGTGCGGGTCCGAGTACCAGGGAAAAATACCCTGGCGATAGGCGGCAATCAAGCGGTTTGTTGATAGGTCGGCGCCACAGGCAAGCAGGCCGTCGGGATCTTGCAGGGCGCTTTCCGTGGGCGGAAAGGGTGTGTGCGATTCAAGCCAGGGGATACTCATCAGGTCAAGGAAAAATAGTGGGTGGTAAAAGCCCCCTGTTTCCTGTCTTCGATGTAACGTTTAATGGTTTGGGTAACGGTCCGGAAAGAAAGTTCATCCCAGGGAATTTCATCCAGGCTGAAATAACGGGCATCCAGGCTTTCGGGGCCCGGGTCCAGCCGCTCATTATTGGCATCGGCCAGGAAATACATATGCACCTGGTTGACATGGGGGACGTCTATCACGGTAAACAGCTGTTTAAGAGTGATTTCAGCACCGGCTTCTTCGGTGGTTTCACGTATGGCGCCAATGCTGCTGGTTTCACTTAATTCCATGAAGCCGGCAGGCAGTGTCCATTTGCCATGACGGGGTTCAATTGCCCGACGGCACAGCAGGATTTTATCTTCCCATACCGGAATAGTGCCAACCACAATCAAGGGGTTTTTGTAGTGGATCGCACCGCAATTTTCACATAAATCACGTACACGGTTATCGTCTGCCGGGATCTTGCGGGACAGTTTTGAGCCGCATTGTGAGCAGAAATGTTGTTCAACAGGAGCAGGAAAATAAAAGGTGGGTTCGGGATAAGTCATAAATTACGGGCGATGTGTCTGCACAATATGTTAATCATACACAGAATTTGCGTATATGTTTGTCTAGCAGCATATTACCTGCTTGACGGTATGCGAATAAAATTCATTTCTTTGGGAATTTGCCCCGAAGTGGTCTGTTTTAATGGCGCATTGTATTCTGGATGGGGCCGGTAAACGGCATTCAGCTGCTGTCCCTGTGCCAGTGCGGCCAGATGTGTTTCAGACAACGGAGTTGGCGTCTTGTTTTCTGGATCCGCTTCTTTTTCCTGTGCGGCCAGATGTTCAATAACCGCTGCAGTATCGCGTCCGCAAATAATGGCGGCGCCCAGATCGGTTTGGGCATATAAAAAACCCTGCTCATCAAGAAACCAGGCAGATATTTGCCTTACTGGCTGGTGAGTGTGGGTTTCAAGGGTATGGCTGTCTTCTGCCAGGTGAAGGACATAGGGCGTATATTCAAGGCAGGCATAAACCCGTTGGGGGCCATTCTGGAAAAACCATTCACCCCGTTCATTAACGGCATAGTTACGGTTGATGAACTCATTGATCTGGGGGCTGCCAATGGATTCGCCGGACAGTCCGGGTTGCCAGGAGCCGCCCTGATGCAGCTTCCACTTCCCGTTCAGGTCAAGTGATAGCCACCCGTAAACGGCAGGAACATCAGGCCATTTTTTGATGGAATCCAGTACGTTCTTATCCATGCTTGCTCCTTAGGCATTAACAGGCCCGTTGTTTGTTGAACAACGGGCCTGTTGTAATGTATTGACTATGTCTTATTGTGCCGCTTTTTCCAGGGCTTGCCCACCGGCGGAAATATCGGCACCGAGCCCTTGCATGGTATTGCAGCCAGCCAGTGCAAACAGTGAACATAACGCAATAAGCACATAATTTTTCAGCTTCATTTTATATTTTCCTTATCTGGTTTTGATAGCAGTAAGAAGAATAGCCGATTTACAGAAAAAAAACATTTGATCTCGTTTAAACAATGTTGTTTTGTTTTTTCAGGTGCTCAAGGGCGGGCAGGCATACCTGTACAGCTTTATGGCCTTCTTCGATGGCCTCGGCGGCACGATGGAAATCCAGTAGCCCCATATGGGACAGGCGGGGGGTAATAATAATGTGCGGTGGCTCACCGGCCATTCTGCTGCGTGTGATTTGGGCCTGCATGATATTCAGGCTGGACGCGATGACATCCAGAAGGGAGGGCGGTTTATGTGACGGTACAGAAGGCGTAGAGGCAGTAGGGGTATTGGCTGGCCGGCCAAAATTTTGCTGGATTTTGCGTATCCATTCAGAGGCGCTGTGACCAAAAGAAAACATGGTGTCCGTTTCATTGCGGAAATGCCTGCCCACCAGATCAGAGTTCAAGTCTACCGCGATTAAAATATCAGCGCCCATGGCCCGGGCCAGTGACACCGGAACCGGGTTGACCAGGCCGCCATCAACCAATATTTCATGGTCGCGGATAACGGGTGTAAATAAGCCGGGCAGGGCAATGGAAGCCCTGACGGCATCAACCGTAGAGCCGTTTTGCAGCCATATTTCATTGCCTGTAGTTAGTGAAGTGGCAACCGAAGCAAACGGCAGATGGAGTTTTTCAATGTCCCTGTCCATAAAATGGCGCTTGAAAAACTCCATGAGCTTTTCACCTTTCATAAAGCCGCCATTCAGGCGTATGTCCATGAAAGAAAGCACATCACCCAGCCGCAGGCCAAGTACCCATTTCCGGAAAACATCGAATTCGCCCGAGGCATAGGCCGCGCCTACCAGCGCTCCAATAGACGTGCCGCAGATAATATCCGGCTTGATGCCGGCCTGTTCCAGTGCCTGGATAACACCGATATGTGACCAGCCGCGGGCAGAGCCACTGCCCAGAATGAGGCCGATTTTCTGTTTTCTGTGAGTGGGTTGGGGTGATGCCATGTAAAAAGTTAAAAGTTAAAAATTAAAGCATACGCTGTAGTGTATCGTCGCGTTTCACAAAGTGATGGAACAGTGCGATGGCGATATGGCCCAGTACAAGAACCAGCAATAGCCAGGCGATGGGTGAATGCAGGCTGCCCAGCGAAGCGGCCCAGGAAACTTCTTCGCCTTTTGCAATTAATTGCATGCCAAAGGCATTCAGGCCATAACCGCCCCCTACCATTACCAGAATGCCGGTAATGGGCATCAGGAACATGGTTGCATATAACAGGAAGTGGCCGGTTTTAACCAGAAAAGCGGTGGCAGGGTCGGGTTGGGGAATTTGATTGCCCCGGCTGATTTTCCAACAGGTGCGCAGTACGATCAGAAGTAGCAGCAGCGTACCAATGGAAATATGCCATGGCACCAGTGTTTGCCCGATCCAGTGTTCGCCGTCGGCGATGCGGTCGCCAATTTTTAATAATTGCCAAATAATAAGCAAGGCCATGAGCCAATGAAAGAGACGGCTGATTGAGTCATAGCGTGTAGGAGAGTCGTTATTCATATTAAGGCATGGCTCCATGTGATGAAAAGACGTTTCTGAATAGCTTTTGACTATATTAAAGCAGGAAGGTTTGTTATTTTCATTTTATATACGGGATATTATATTGTTTTTTGTTATGTGCTCATATAATTTTGTAATAAGAATGAGTTATATAAGCGATAACGGAGCAGGAATAAATACCGTTACGTTTTTACCCGGACATTTCCGTATTTTTTATTGAGCTGAGGTTAATTTTGTCGAATATCGATACCGTTTCATCAGAAAACAACACATCTGTTTTATCCCGAAGTGAGCAGCGTGGCAACATTGCCCGTCTGACCGTGGCGCAGGCGTTGGCGGGGGCCAATTCGGTGGTGGTTTATGCAACCGGCTCAATTGTCGGTAATGTGCTGGCACCCGATAAATCCCTGGCAACCCTGCCCATTACGGTTTTTGTAATTGGTATGGCGGCATGTATTTTGCCAATGGGTGTGATTGCCCGCCGTTACGGCCGGCGTATGGCTTTTCTGGCGGGTACGGGGTGTGGCGTGCTGGTGGGCCTGCTATCGGCACTGGCAGTCATGCTGGGTTCATTCTGGCTGTTTTGCATGGCCACTTTTTTTGGTGGTGCCTATGCTGCGGTGGTGTTGTCTTTCCGTTTTGCCGCAGCTGACGGGGTAGAGCCGGCAATGCGGGCGCGGGCCCTGTCATTTGTGATGGGGGGCGGGGTGGCTGCCGGTGTCATTGGGCCGCAGCTGGTTACCTATACCATGGATTTCTGGCCACCTTATACGTTTGTGGTCACGTATCTGGTGCAGGCTGCGGTGGCTGCGTTATCGGCATTGGTTTTGTTTGGTATTAAACTGCCGCATCAGGTAAGCAAACAGGCGTCGGGTGGCAGGCCGCTTTCTGAGATTGTGCGCCAGCCACTTTTTATTACGGCCATGATTTGCGGTGCCGTTTCCTATATGCTCATGAATTTTCTCATGACGGCGGCACCGCTGGCAATGCAGCTGTGCGGGCATCCGCAGGAAACGGCCAATCTGGGTATGCAATGGCACGTTATTGCCATGTATTTGCCCAGCTTTTTTACCGGTCGTTTAATTACCCGTTTCGGGGCAGGGCGTGTGGTGGCTGCCGGGCTATTGCTGATTGGTTTGTCGGCAGCTATTGGCTTGGCGGGTATTGATGTGGCCCATTTCTGGCTGACCCTGATTTTGCTGGGCGTGGGCTGGAACTTCGGTTTTGTGGGGGCGTCTGCGCTGGTGCTGGAATGCCATCGGCCTGAAGAGGCAACACGGGTGCAGTCTTTCAATGACTTCATTGTGTTTGGCACCATGGCGGCGGGTTCGTTCGCTTCGGGTACGCTGCTGGCGGCTTATGGCTGGGATATGGTCTTGTTGGTGTCGTTTGCGCCACTGGTACTGGCCGTAATGGTGTTGACGGCAACCGCGTTTATGCGCAGGGCACCGTCTGTGGGTGGGGTTTAGTGTTAATATTATATATAATAATATAATATTAATTTGCATAATAGCTC
>JAAYHN010000076.1 GCA_012735395.1 Alcaligenaceae bacterium
AAATTGTAGGTGCCTTGCTGCTGGTATGGGTTGGCGTAAAACTGCTTATTCCTGAAGACGATGCCCATGGCAGTATTGAAGGCGGCACTTCCATTATGTCTGCCATCAAAACCATTATTATTGCCGACTTTGTCATGAGTCTGGATAACGTAATTGCCATCGCCGGTGCAGCTCAAACCGCCAACCCCGACCATCAAATCGGCCTGGTTGTGTTCGGCCTGATCGTGAGTGTGCCTATCATTATCTGGGGCAGTACCATCGTACTGAAACTGATCGACAAGTTCCCATGGGTCGTTACCTTTGGTGCTGCCTTGCTGGGCTGGATTGCAGGTGGCATGTTGCTTACCGATATTTTCATCGTAGAAAAAATTGGTGAACCTTCCGGCACCATGAAGCTGGCTGCTGAAGTGATTGGTGCACTGACTATCGTGCTGCTGGGCAAATTCTTTGCCAGCCGCAAGAAAAGCACTGCGGCCAATGCTGAAACCAATGCTTGATTAAAAACTGGCAATTAAGGGTATCCGGCCGCTTTTACCGGATACCCTTAAACCCAAACAGACAGATAAAACCGGTGTTTTTTCCTGAAGCACCGGTTTTTTAATTAAAAAACCCTTGTTTTTTTTGTAAAATTTACGTCTGCAGGAAAACTGAAGCGCCAGAAATTCTATAATTCCAGCAGCCACTCAAATTTTCCATCTAACAAGACATGACACAGGCACAGCCCCCGGCTGTCATGCAAAATCATTATATAAAACGCCAGGCAACGCTTAACCGCTTGTTGATACAAATCTATTATCAGGCACTTTATTGGCAACTTAAGGAATTCCGCACATTAGTGCGATACAGAAAGGTAAACACACATGTTTCGAATGATGATGAATAGCAAAATTCACCGCGCCCAGGTCACCGAGGCGAATCTGAATTATGTTGGCTCCGTAACCATTGACCAGAACATCATGGATGCAGTTGGCCTGCTACCCAATGAGAAAGTACATATTGTGAACAATAACAATGGAGCCCGTCTTGAAACCTACACCATCGCCGGCGAGCGCAACAGTGGTGTGGTTTGCCTGAACGGTGCCGCTGCCCGCCTGGTCCAGCCCGGAGACATCGTGATCATCATGTCTTATGTTTATGTCAATAACGAAGAAGCTGCCACCCACCAACCCAAAGTGGCCATCATGGGCGAAAACAACACCATCAAGGAAATTATTGGCACCGAGCCTGCCGCCACCATCATGTAACAACACGGTAAAAACCTTAAGGTTGACCTTATTTTTCCGTACAGGCCGCACTCACGGCCTGTACAAATGCAGGCAGGCTGTCTGCCTGCATTTTTTGCATGGCGCCGGCGCGCTGCACCTCAACCGTACGAACGGCAATATTTAACGCTTCTGCAATCGCTTTATTGGTTTTCCCCTGCAAGACCAATTCAGTAACCTGCCTTTCCCTGGGAGACAAACCCTGATACAAGCGTTGTAACCTGCGTTGTTCACGGTTCTGCCGTGCCTGTAGCAGCGCTCTTTCCAGTGCCTCATCCATCTGGACCAATGCAACCGGTTTTTGCAAAAAGTCCACCACCCCCTGCTTCAGCATATTGACGGCCATCGGCACATCTCCGTGCCCGGTCAGCACAATCACCGCCATATCACTTTCAGCTTCAATTAAATGTTGAAAAAGTTCCTGCCCGTTTAAATGCGGCATGCGAATATCAATAATTGCCACGCCGCCCAGATGAATGTCTACCCCTTCAAGAAAAGCCTTTCCATCGGGCCAGGCATTGGCCTCATAACCAAGACTTTGCAACAAAAACAATAAGGCTTCCCTGACCGAAGCATCATCATCCACTATATGAATAGGCAAGGTGTTGGTTTTCAATTTGACTCCTTTTTGACGCTGGTTGCAGCCGGCACTTCTTTCAACGGCAATTTCAAGGTTACCTTGGCTCCGGCCACACCATCTTCCCGATTCGACAATAGCAGGCTTCCACCTATAGCCTGCATGAGACGATTGCATATTACCAGCCCCAGGCCCAATCCCTGTTCTTTATTGGAACGAAACGGCACAAAGGGAAAATCAAGCTGCTCTTGCCCGAAACCACCACCATCGTCAGCAATGACAATTTCAATAAACGGCTCATCGGGCCATCTGATGAAAATATCGACGGCACCGGCCTGCTGCTGCCAGCAATTAAGCAGACTATTCACCAATACCTGCTCCAGGACACTGGGCACCGTAAACAAGGTTAAGTCCCGTGGAATATGAACCTGAATGGCCATGGGGTGCTTTTCATTCTGCAAACGAAAGAACTGTACGCTTTTATTGACGGTATCCCATACATTCACCCGGGCCGACTGGTAGCTGCGGTCTGCTTTTACCCATTTGCGCAAATTTTCAATGATCTGGGTAATACGCTCAACCTGCTCGGTAATTTTAGCCAACACGGGTAACAGCTCGGGGCAATCGTTCCGCTTTTGCAAACGGAACATGCTGCCTTCGGCATAATGCCTGATAACAGAAATGGGCTGGTTTATTTCATGCGCCACCCCCGAGGCCATTTCACCAATAATATTCATTCTGTCGGCATGCATCATCATCCGCTCATAATTTCTCATTTGCTCATAAGCCAATGCCAGCTGTTTCTGCCGCCGCCAGGCCAGCCAGCTAACCCAGCCATAATTCAACAGTGTTAACAGGACAAACAGCAAAGCGGCCCCGACCCAGGTTTTATACTCGGCCACCCAGCCCCTGACTGAATCCCAAACCGATTGCTGAAAAGGATGACGCTGCAGGCTATGCAACAATTGCTCGACCCGGGTTGATGCCACCAGCGGAGACCATTCCGGCACGTCGCCCTCCGCTTTCGGCTGCAACAACAAAGCGGTCATCTGCAACACCAGTTGATCGGGCACGCCCGGCAAGGCAGCCAAAGACCAATTGGGGAACAGTTCCGTACTGGAGGCACAGGCACTATTGTTTTCCACCGGATTCAACAATAGAAAGCGGCTA
>JAAYHN010000077.1 GCA_012735395.1 Alcaligenaceae bacterium
ATCGGAAGGTGATGTTGTTATGGTTAATGTACCCGCCGGTGAAAAAGAATATGAAATCATAGGAATTGCATATAACTAAACAGCCAGCTGCCTTAAATGCTGTTTAACAGAAAACAGGCAGGCCTGTTTTCTGGTGTTTTGATATTAAATGCCATACTCGTGGAGTAGGCATTTTTTTTGTTGTATATCAAGAGCCCCGGCGAGCCGTACTGCTGCGACGGCCGGCACGCAAGGATAATGCGCTGCCTGCCCTGCGCGGGATGTTGTGTGAAGGGCTGGCCGCTGATTTTGAAATGGCGGGGCGTGATGCGTTTCTGGGTTTTGAAACCAGCTCGCTATTGCCCCTGTCCACTTTCTTGCGGCGTTTGTCTTTGATACTCTTGCCGGCAGCGGCAAGTTTCTTTGGGGTATAGGGTTCAGAGGGTTTGCGATAGCTGCGCTCATGAACTTCTGCTTCTTTTTCTTCAAAAATACGGTTGGCGGCACCGTGACGATATAAAATAAGCGTTTTGCCCACGTGGTTGATATTGGCGCAGGAAAGGGTATCGCAAATTTGGCCAAGCATATCAATGCGGGCCTGCCGGTCGTCTCCTGCGACGCGGACTTTAATAAGACCATGAACAGTCAGGCTGGCATCGATTTCTTTCAGGACGGCTTCGGTCAGTCCGTTGTCGCCAATCAAGACAACCGGTTTCAAGGGGTGGGCAGCAGAGCGTAAGGCGCTGCGTTCTTTAGATGTTAATTCAAGTGTAGGCATAAGTTAGGAAATACGGCAATGGCCAAAAAGAAATTCTCAAAAGAGTGGATCAAGCAGCACATTAATGATCCATATGTAAAAATGGCTCAGCAAAAAGGTTACCGGGCACGTGCTGCATTCAAGCTGATCGAGATCCTGGAATCAGAAAAGCTTATGCGTAAAGGCAATATTATAGTCGACTTGGGGTCTGCTCCGGGTAGTTGGTCACAAGTTGCTCGCGAAAGATTGGCGGGACCCGGTGGAATTATAGACGGTCGGGTAATCGCACTTGATATTTTACCCATGGAACCGGTTGCAGGGGTAGAATTTATTCAGGGTGATTTCCGTGAAGATGCGGTACTTGAGCAATTGCGGGCACAAATTGGTAACCAGCCGGTTGACTTGGTTATTTCCGATATGGCGCCCAACCTGTCGGGTGTTAGCTCGGCCGATTCCGCCCGCATCCAGCATGTATGTGAACTGGCCATGGATTTTGCCATAAACCACCTTAAACCTGATGGCGCCTTAATTGTGAAAGCGTTTCATGGTAGCGGTTTCTCGCAAATTGTTGAAATGTTCAAGCAGCATTTCAAGCGGGTCGTAGAGCGCAAGCCCAAAGCCTCCCGTGACCGTTCTTCTGAAACTTTTCTGGTGGCACGGGGTCTGAAACATCCGGTAGAACCCGATAATAGTTAAGTGTCCGATAGCGTCGAGTCATCAGGCCCGGGGCGTGTGGCAGGTAAAACGGTATTCTATTTTGTGTGGCCATACTTGTTATTTATGTGTTTGCCCTTATTTATATAGGAAAACCGGCCGTTTCAATGCATTATCAATGAATTTTTTTGATACATTTAATTCTGTTGAATTTAAGCTGAATGCCATCTTTTTTGTTTCTATGATATAGAATGTGTATAGATATATCTTTAGTTTTTGTAGTTTTTATGAATCATAAAAATTGCGGCTCCAAATTTCATGCGGGAGAGCTGACCTTTGAATAATTCCTTTTCCAAATTCGCCATGTGGGTCATTATTGCCCTGGTGCTGTTTACTGTGTTCAAACAGTATGATGGCCCGGTACGAACCGCTGACGGCGTAAGTTACAGCCAGTTTATGGCTGACTCCAAACAGGGCAAGATTGCCAGTGTAGAAATCCAGGGTGATACGCTATACGTTACCCCCAGTGGTGGCCGCCCGTATACCCTCACGTCACCCGGAGATCTCTGGATGGTGGGTGATCTTGTGCGCGATGGTGTCAAGGTAACCGCCAAGCCACCCGAGCAGCCTTCTTTCCTGTTAAGCGCGCTTATCTCCTGGTTCCCCATGCTGTTGTTAATCGGGGTATGGTTCTTTTTCATGCGCCAAATGCAGGGTGGTGGCAAGGGCGGGGCATTCAGCTTCGGTAAATCCCGTGCCCGCATGCTTGATGAAAATACCAACCCAATCACTTTTGCCGATGTCGCCGGTTGCGATGAAGCCAAAGAAGACGTGAAAGAGCTGGTTGATTTCCTGCGTGATCCTTCCCGTTTCCAGCGCCTGGGTGGCCGTATTCCACGTGGCGTGTTAATGGTGGGGCCTCCGGGAACCGGTAAAACCCTGCTGGCCAAAGCCATTGCCGGTGAAGCCAAAGTGCCGTTCTTTACCATTTCCGGTTCCGACTTCGTTGAAATGTTTGTGGGTGTGGGGGCGTCACGTGTTCGTGACATGTTTGAAACCGCCAAAAAACATTCGCCATGTATCATCTTTATCGATGAAATTGACGCCGTGGGCCGTCAACGTGGTGCCGGTGTAGGTGGCGGTAACGACGAACGTGAACAAACCCTTAACCAGATGCTGGTTGAAATGGACGGGTTTGAATCCGGCCAAAGCGTGATTGTCATTGCGGCAACCAACCGCCCCGATGTCCTTGATCCGGCCCTGTTGCGTCCGGGCCGCTTCGACCGTCAGGTTGTTGTCAATCTGCCCGATGTCCGTGGCCGTGAGCAAATCCTTAACGTTCACATGCGTAAAGTGCCACTGGCACCTAACGTGAATGCCTCCATTCTGGCGCGTGGTACGCCCGGCTTCTCGGGTGCCGACCTGGCCAACCTGGTTAACGAGGCGGCCTTGTTTGCCGCACGTCGTAACGGTCGCACCGTTGACATGATTGATTTTGAAAAAGCCAAAGACAAAATCATCATGGGTGCCGAGCGCCGTTCCATTGTCATGCCCGAAGAAGAACGCATGAATACGGCTTATCATGAATCCGGTCACGCCATTGTGGCACGCATGTTGCCCAAAACTGATCCGGTTCATAAAGTCACCATCATTCCGCGTGGCCGTGCGTTGGGTGTTACCATGCAGTTGCCCGAGGGTGACCGTTACAGCATGGACAAGGAACGCCTGTTAAATACCATTGCGGTGTTGTTTGGCGGCCGTATTGCCGAAGAAGTTTTCATGAACCAAATGACAACCGGTGCGTCCAATGACTTTGAAAGGGCAACCGCAATCGCACGCGATATCGTTACCCGCTATGGCATGACCGATTCATTAGGCCCAATGGTTTACGCCGAAAATGAAAACGAGGTCTTCCTTGGTCGCAGCGTGACTAAAACGACACATATGTCCGAGTCTACAATGCAGAAAGTGGATACTGAAATTCGCCTGATTATCGATGAACAATACGCTGTGGCACGTAAAATCATTGAAGATAACCGCGATAAAATGGAAGCCATGACCAAGGCGCTGCTTGAATGGGAAACCATTGATGCCGACCAGATTGAAGATATCATCCAGGGGCGTGAGCCACGTCCGCCCAAAGAGCCCGATGCGCCTCATGACTCTGCCGGTATGCCACCGCCATCAGGCAAGGCACCCAGGGGCAAAGATAGCGACAGTCCGGCAGCAGCCGTGTAATAACAATATTTATCATTTGAATGAATAAACCATTCCTTTGTGGGCGCTTCGAATTAGGGTTCGAGCGCCCTTTAATTATGGGGATAGTCAATATTACCCCCGACTCTTTTTCCGATGGCTCACATCATTTTTCAACCAATGCCGCAATAGATCATGCCCTTGGCCTGGTGGCCGAAGGGGCGCATATCCTGGATATCGGGGGGGAATCAACACGTCCCGGCTCAGATCCGGTTAGTGCCCAGCAGGAAATGGACAGGGTCATCCCCGTGATTGAAGGCCTGCGTGATTGTGGTGTGCCATTATCCATTGATACCTTCAAACCGGAAGTCATGAAGGCGGCCTTGCAGGCCGGGGCAGACCTTATCAACGATATTTATGCGCTCAGGCAGCCAGGTGCCCTCGAGGTGCTTAAAGAGTTTGACCGCTGTGGGGTTTGCATCATGCATATGCACGGTGAACCCAAAACCATGCAGCTCAATCCACCCGATTATGGCAATAATATTACGAACGAGGTATATATTTTTTTACAGAATCGTATGGATATTATGCTGCAAAACGGTATGGATCCCCGTAGAATTATGGTCGATCCTGGCTTTGGCTTTGGAAAAACAGTGGCGCAGAATTATCAGCTCATGAATGAAATGGCTGGTTTAAAAACATTGAAGGCCCCCATTCTGGTGGGCGTGTCAAGAAAAACAATGATTGGTGCAGTAACCCATAAACCGGTCAATGATCGGGTATCTGGCAGTATTGCCGCCGCTTTGGCGGGGGTCATGCGTGGTGCATCTGTTGTCAGGGTGCACGATGTTGCACAAACACACGATGCCCTGGCCGTATGGGAAGCAATTGAATTTGGAGTGAATGAATGAGTCGGAAATATTTTGGTACCGATGGGGTACGTGGTGAAGTAGGTGGTGAATTAATTAATGCCGAGTTTGCCTTGCGTCTGGGTTATGCGGCAGGGCGGGTCTTGTCCAAGAATCACAATGGTGACAGGCGTCCCATCGTATTGATTGGCAAAGATACCCGTATTTCCGGTTATATGCTTGAATCAGCCCTTGAGGCGGGCTTGAGTGCTGCCGGCATTGATGTTTATCTGGCTGGCCCCATACCGACACCGGCAGTGGCCTATTTAACACGTGCCCTGCGTTTAACGGCGGGTGTGGTTATCAGTGCTTCCCATAATCCCTACGACGATAACGGTATTAAATTCTTTTCGGGCAACGGAGAGAAGCTGCCCGATAGCGTAGAAGAAGAAATAGAACGGGCCCTTGATGAGCCGGTAGGTTGCGTCCATTCCGAACATATCGGGCGTGCCCGCCGGATTGATGACGCGGCCGGACGCTATATCGAGTTTTGTAAAAGCACGTTTCCCAACGAGCTTGACCTGAAAGGCCTGAAAATCGTGGTTGATGGTGCCCATGGTGCCGCCTACAATATTGCGCCGCATGTGTTTCGTGAGCTGGGTGCCGAAGTCATTGAAATTGGCTGCCATCCCGATGGTTTTAATATCAATAAAGATGTCGGGGCCCTGTACCCCGAAAACCTGGCGGCAACGGTTAATGCCCGTGGAGCTGATTACGGTATTGCCCTTGATGGTGATGCCGACCGCATTCAAATGGTTGATGCCGAGGGTCATATTTATAATGGTGACCAGCTTTTGTATGCCATTATCCTTGAGCGCCTTTCCCAGGGGCCGGTCAATGGGGTGGCCGGTACGCTCATGACCAATTACGGCTTTGAAAAACGCATGCAAGAGCTGGATATTCCTTTCGTACGTGCCAACGTGGGCGACCGTTATGTTCTTGAGGCCATGCACAAAAATAACTGGCTCTATGGTGGAGAAGGCTCCGGGCATTTATTGTGCCTTGATCACCACACCACAGGTGACGGCATTATTGCCGGCCTGCAAGTCCTGAAAGCTCTGGTGCGTAGTGGCAAGAAACTGTCTGAATGGGTTGCCGATCTTAAAATGTATCCGCAGGTCATGATTAATGTACCGCTTGCCAAAGACGTAAACTGGAAAGAGCATGCCGGCTTGCAGCAAGCCCGTGAAAAGGTGGAAAAAGAGCTGGCAGGGCGTGGCAGGGTGTTAATCCGGGCATCGGGTACAGAGCCCAAATTGCGTCTGATGGTAGAGGCCGAAGACTATACGCTGGCAAAAAATTGTGTCGATCAGCTTGCTGCGGTTAATTTGTCTTAATCGTGATTTTGTTTTGCTTGAGTGCAAAAAAAAGTACAATACTTTTCACAAACAGGCAATGTTTCGTGTTTGTGAAAGATATTTGTCAAATGATATCGGTATGATGGTATTTTTAATATAATTGCGTAGGAACAAAATCTAATGCAAGTACTATTGCGTACTCAGGCAGATGAGACAGAGCAGGACGAACCAAATTTGGTCTTGGGTCTGGTTACAACACCAGAAGAACTGGAGCAGGTTCAACGGTTGCGGTTTGATGTCTACACGACAGAAATGAACGCAGTCTTCCCTGATGCCGTAGATGGTGTTGATATAGACCGTTTTGATCAATGGTGTGATCACCTGATGGTTTGTGATAGTAAAACCAACAAAGTGGTGGGTACATACCGTATCATGACACCCGAAAATGCAGTTAAGGCAAAGGGCTATTATTCCGAATCAGAGTTTGATATTTCCAGCCTGAACGATATCCGTCATTTGTTATGCGAGTGCGGGCGTTCATGCACGCATGCCGACTATCGCAACGGGGCGGCCATCATGATGCTCTGGACCGGCTTAACCAAATATCTGTACAGTAAAAACTATCGTTACATGTTGGGGTGTGCCAGTGTCAGTCTGGCCGATGGCGGTGTCCAGGCATCACAGGTATGGCGTGCAGCCAGGGCGGAAATGGATAAACACCCCGAATTGCCGCAGGTTAAACCGTTAAACCCCTATCCACTCGAAAAACTCACCTGCACCGATGATGCCAAAATTCCACCCCTTATCAAGGGATATTTAAAAATTGGTGCCCGCATTTGCGGAGAGCCAGCCTGGGACCCCGATTTCAATGCAGCCGACTTCCCTATTATTATTGATATGGAAAGCATGGACCCGCGTTACCGCAAGCATTTTCTGGGCTAAAACCAAGGTTTTGCAACGCTTAAACAGCTTAATATAAAAAATACTGAATCCGGCTTCGGGCCTGGTTCAGTATTTTTTTATGCCAGGCCGTCAAACAGCCATGACCTTAAATGAAAGCGGTACGTCAGCGTTTTTCCACTGGTTGGCTTCCAGTTGCAGGCTGTATTGTGTGAGCGGGTGGTTTTCCAGCCATGTTTTGTCAATGCTCACGCAAATGGTATTGTTATTGACTTCAATAGCCAGTTTTTCGGGGTGGATAGGTTGCCTGCGGCGCAGGAACAGGGCAGCCAGGCGCAGGCAAAGCAGGGTTAGCCATTGTGGTCGTGTGGGCGTAAAAGGGTTGATTTTTTCAAGCCGACCCTGGTGTCCCAGTGTCAGTAAAGCCAGGATCGCCTGGTCTGCTTTTGAAAAACCGGGCATATCGGCATTGCTTAGCACATAAGCGGTGTGCTTGTGGTAGGCATTTTGTGAAATACTTAAACCAACCTCGTGCAGGTCAGCGGCCCAGCCTAAAGCCTGGCGCAATTCCAGTGCCAGCGGTGTTTCTTCTTTGGGCCGGATCTGGTCAAAGAACTGCAGGGCAAGCTGTTTAATGCGGGCGGCCTGTTTGGTGTCAATGTGATAGCGGCGTATAAACTGTTTAACAGACTCATCACGTTTATCGACAGCAGCCTGGCGTCCGAGCATATCGTAAAGCACACCCACCCGAAGCGCCCCTTCACCCTGAAACATGCGCTCAATTTTAAGCTCTTTGAATGCTGACATCATAATGGCCAGCCCGGCGGGCAGGACTTGCATGCGGTCGTTTTTCAGGCCTTTCAGTTCGGGTGCCTTGGCGGAACCGTGACGGATCAGGACTTTCTTGAGTTTTTGCATGCCCTCAAGGGTAATGCCCTTTTCAGAAAAACCCGACTCTTCCAGTGTGGCAATCAATGCCTTGGCCGTGCCCGAAGAACCATAGGCTTCGGCCCATCCCAGTTTGCGATATTGCTTGGCAATGATTTCCAGTTCCTGGCGTCCGGCCATTTCGGCTTTCTGAAAACCTTCTGCGGTCACTGCGCCACCGGGAAAATAAGCTTTGGTATAGCTGACGCAACCCATGGGTAATGACTGCATGAGTTTTGGCTCAAGGTGTTCACCAATAATAAATTCGGTAGAGCCACCCCCAATGTCAATGACCAGGCGCCGGTTGTCGGAAGGAGGGAGCTCATGCGCGACGCCCGAGAAAACCAGCCGGGCTTCTTCATGACCGGCAACCACTTCAATCGGAAAACCCAGGGCCGCTTCGGCACGTGGCAGAAATTCTTTAATATTGCTGGCAACCCGGAATGTATTGGTAGCGACCACCCGGACCCGGGTAGGTGGAAAATCTTCGATACGCTCACCAAAACGTTCCAGTACGGCAATGGCACGGCTCATTGCATCTTCGTCGAGGACCATTTTTTCGTTCAGGCCGGCAGCCAGCCTGACGGTTTCTTTAAGCCTGTCAACGGCATAGATTTGTGAAATTCCTTCGCGCTGCACAATCCGTCCGATGGAAAGCCGAAAACTGTTGGAACCCAGGTCGACGGCAGCTAATAAGTTATCTTGATCCATGCTTTTTTACAGTCTTTGATAAATAATGGGGCTATTTTAGTAAAAAAAAAGCGTCAGCTCTTTGAAATAAAAGGATACAGGAAATTTAACCGCCCGGCCTTGCCAGCTTGCCTTTATGAACCTCCGGTTTTTTTAAGCCAGGGCTGCAAAAGCATATTGTATTTAAAAGGAATTTGCTTTATTTTGTTTTTAAACTGAAATGAATATATTTCATTAATAAAAAAACAATCATTTAATTGTCATTAAAATGTCATTTAAATGCCGTATAAGCAATAAAGCAAAATTGAACTGATACGCAGGAAAAACATGAACGAAAATAGTCTGGAAACCATAAAACAGCCCAATCTGTTAAACAGGGAGCTGTCACTACTTAAATTTAACGAACGTGTGTTGGGCATGGCGGAAAAAGAAAGCACGCCCTTGCTGGAGCGTTTGCGTTATGTGTGTATTGTCAGCTCCAACCTTGATGAGTTCTTTGAAATCCGGGTTTCCAGCCTGAAAGTCCAGGAACAGCAGAACCCTTTGGTGGTGGGCGATGACGGTTATACGCCCAGTGAGGTGTTTGAACGGGTACAGGAAGACGTGCATGAGCTGGTCAAGCGTCAATATATGCTGTTGAACCAGGGAATATTACCCGCCTTGCGTGAAAAAGGCGTTTATATGTATAAAGCGGCAGAGTATACGGAAATCATGATGACGTGGGCACGTGACGTTTTCATGAATGATGTCATGCCCTTGCTAACGCCAATCGGGCTGGATCCATCCCATCCGTTTCCCCGTGTTTATAATAAAAGCCTGAATTTTATCGTGTCTTTATCGGGCACGGACGCTTTTGGCCGCAACGCCTCTATCGCCATTGTCCAGGCACCCCGGGCTTTGCCACGGCTGTTGCGTATTCCCGAAGAGGTCTGTGGGCAAAAGCATGGACACACCTTGCTGTCCACCTTAATGCAGCTGTTTGTGGCCGAATTGTTCCCGGGCCTGGAAGTCAATGGCCTGTACCAGTGGCGGGTAACCCGTAACAGTGATCTGTTTGTTGATGAAGATGAAGTAACCAATTTGCGGCATGCCTTGCAGGGAGAACTTTCACAGCGCAACTTTGGTGCCGCTGTCAGGCTGGAAATTGCCGATGATACCCCTGAAGAGCTGGAAATTTTCCTGCAGTCTGAATTTGCCCTGGGTGCCAAAGATACTTATCGTACCGCAGGCTCGGTTAACCTTACCCGCATCATGCCCCTGTGTGATATTGATGCAGGCAATGAGCTGGTGTTCCCGGGTTACCGTGCAAAAATCCCGCCTCCGTTCGACAAAATGGACGAACATCCGGAAAGCATGTTCAGGGCCATTGCAAAAGAAGACTTATTATTGCATCACCCTTACCAGTCATTTGACCCGGTCATTGACTTTTTAACGGCTGCCGCGCTTGATCCGGCTGTGGTGGCCATTAAACAAACCATTTACCGTACCGGTGAAGATTCCGAATTAATGCGTTTGCTGCTGGCGGCGGCAAAATCCGGTAAAGAAGTGACTGTCGTAGTTGAGCTGATGGCCCGTTTCGATGAACAAACCAATATCAACTGGGCCGGCAAGCTGGAAGAGGTGGGCGCGCATGTGGTGTACGGGGTGGTCGGGCATAAAACCCACGCTAAAATGGCCCTGGTTTTACGACGGGAAGGCCGAAAAATAGTCCGTTACGGTCACCTGGGTACGGGTAATTATCATCCGCGAACCGCACGCCTGTATACCGACTTTGGCTTGTTAACCGCCAACCCGGAAATTACCGAAGATATGGATAAGGTGTTTTCGCTGTTAACCGGGCTTGGCGCGCGCCGCCCGCTTAAACTGTTGTTGCAATCGCCCTTTACTTTCCATGGCAAAATGGTAGCGCTTATTAACAAAGAAGCCGAAACTGCCCGCCAGGGGGGGAAAGCGCGCATTATGGCCAAAATGAACTCTTTGCTTGATGTCGAAGTAATCAATGCATTGTACGAGGCCAGCCAGGCGGGTGTGGAAATTGACCTGATCGTGCGTGGCGTATGTGCCCTGCGGGCCGGTGTGCCAGGTATGTCAGAAAATATCCGTGTGCGTTCTATTGTTGGGCGTTTCCTCGAGCATTCCCGCGTGTTTTATTTTTACCATGATGGGAAAGAGCAGGTTTACCTTTCATCGGCCGACTGGATGGTGCGCAACTTTTTCCACCGTGTTGAAGTGGCCTTCCCGATTTTAAGCCCCGCCCTTAAAAAACGGGTTATTGCCGAATCTTTTACCTATGCGCTTAAAGACAACGTCCTGGCATGGGAGCAAAAAAATGATGGCAATTACGAGCGGGTTAAAAACCGTCGTCAACCCTTCAATCTGCATCAACATTTAATGGGCTTGCTGGGGAAATAATTTGCAATATTTTTACCCTGGAAAGCAAGTTTGGAAAAAAAGCCACAAGACTTTCCCAGGGTATTGATATTTAAACGGTTTATTTCCTGTTTGGCTAGACATGTGACAGCAACTGAAGCAAAACTGTCATAATCATGTCATATTTAGAATTTACCATAGCGCCATAGTTAACAAACAATCCATTTTCACTTTCTCGAAAGGAAATCTAATGTTGAAGCATGTTTTTAAACGCGTTACTTTGGCAGTTGCCCTGGGCACAGCTGCTTTCTCGGTTCAGGCTGCCAGCAATGTAACAGGCGCGGGCGCTTCTTTCCCATACCCTATTTATGCAAAATGGGCTTCTGAATACGCAGAACAAACAGGCAACAAAATCAATTACCAATCAATTGGTTCAGGTGGTGGCCAACAGCAAATTATTGCAAAAACAGTTGATTTCGGCGCATCAGACGATCCATTGAATGCAGCCAAGCTGGAAGAAACCAAGCTGTTGCAATTCCCGGCAGTTATTGGCGGTACCGTGCCTGTGGTTAATATCGACGGCATTAAACCCGGCCAACTGAAACTGTCTGGTTCTGTGCTGGCCGATATTTTCCTGGGCAAAATCAAGAAATGGAATGATCCTGCCATTGTTGCAATGAACTCCGGCCTTACACTGCCAAGTTCTGACATCGTGGTTGTTCACCGTTCAGACGGTTCAGGCACAACATTTGGCTGGACCAACTACCTGTCAAAAGTATCTGCCAGCTGGAAAGAGACTGTTGGTGAAGGCAAGGCGGTTAAATGGCCGGTAGGTCAAGGCGGTAAAGGTAACGAAGGTGTTGCCGCTTATGTTGGCCAGCTGAAAAACTCTATCGGTTACGTAGAATACGCTTACGCCAAACAAAACAACCTGTCCTGGACACAGTTGCAAAATAAAGACGGTAAATTTGTTCAGCCAGAACAAAAAGCATTTGCCGCAGCTGCAGCCAATGCCGACTGGAAATCAGCTCCGGGTATGGGTGTTGTGTTAACCAACGAACCGGGTGCCGATTCATGGCCTGTGACAGCAGCCACTTTTATTTTGCTGCATAAAGTTGCCGACAAGCCCGAGCAAACCCACGCCGTTCTGTCTTTCTTTGACTGGGCCTTCAAAAATGGTGCAGAAACAGCAACTGCACTGGACTACGTTCCACTGCCTGAAGAAGTTACCACACAGGTACGTGATGCCTGGGCTTCAGAAATCAAAACAGCTGACGGTCAAGCAGTCTGGAAATAAGCTGGGTGCATTCAGTTAAATGACTAACCTGGTCTAAAATCATGGCGGTTAATAAAAAAACC